>NZ_JBGBPT010000066.1:0-53839 GCF_041106355.1 Streptomyces sp. BF23-19
GCCGCCGAGGCCGGACCGACCCCCGTCGGACGGCGCGTCGCGGTGCTCGGCGGCGGGGTGGCGGGCCTGACGGCGGCGCACGAACTCGCCGAGCGCGGCTACGCCGTGACCGTGTACGAGCGCCGGGCCCTCGGCGGCAAGGCGCGCAGCATGGACGTGCCCGACAGCGCCCGCGGCGGGCGCCGGCCGCTGCCCGCCGAGCACGGCTTCCGGTTCATCCCCGGCATCTACCACAACCTGCCCGACACCATGCGGCGCATCCCCTTCCCCGGGAACGCGGCCGGGGTATGGGACAACCTCGTCGCCCCGCGCGAGATGATGTTCGCCCGGGCGGCCGGGCGCGAGGACCTGCGCGGACCCATCCCCTGGCCCGGGCACTCCCCCGCCGAGCTGACGCCCGAGGAGATCCGGCGCGCCCTCGCCGGCATCCTGCAGACACTGGTCCGGCTCCCGCCGCACGAGACGGCGTACTTCGTCGACCGCGTGCTGGTCTTCCTCACGAGCTGCGACGAGCGGCGCGCGGAGGTGTGGGAGCGGACGCCGTGGTGGGACTTCGTGCGCGCGGAACGGATGTCGAACGAGTACCGGCGCATCCTCGCCGTCGGCATCACCCGCAACATCGTGGCGACCAAGGCCGAGGAGGCCTCCACCCGCACGGTCGGCACCCTCGGCGAGGCCTTCGTCTTCAACGTGCTGGGGCGCGGGGCGGACGGCCCGCCCGACCGGATCCTCGACCTGCCGACCAACGAGGCCTGGATCGACCCCTGGGAGGCCCATCTGCGTTCCCTCGGCGTGGAGTTCAGAATCGGCTGGACCGTGCGGGAGGTGCGGTACGCGGGCGGTCGGGTGAGCGGGGTCGCCGTCGAGGGGCCGGACGGCGCCGCGCGGACCGTCACCGCCGACCACTACGTGAGCGCGCTGCCCGTCGAGCACGCCCGCCGTACCTGGAGTGCGGCGCTGCGGGCCGCCGATCCGATGCTGGGGCGCTGCGACAAGCTGGAGACGGACTGGATGACCGGCATCCAGTTCTATCTGACCGAACGGGCCGAGCTGGTGCACGGCCACCTCAACTGCATCGACTCACCTTGGTCGTTGACGGCGATCCAGCAGGCCGAGCACTGGCCGTCCCGCGACTTCCCGGCCGACTACGGCGACGGGACGGCGGTCGACTGCCTGTCGGTGGACATCTCCGAGTGGGACAAACCGGGGATCCTGTACGGGAAGACGGCCAAGCAGTGCACGCGCGAGGAGGTGGCGCGGGAGGTCTGGGCGCAGCTGAAGGCCTCCCTCAACGACACCGGGAAGGCAGTGCTGACCGACACCACGCTGCACTCGTGGTTCCTGGACCCGGGCGTGGACGGGATCGGCACCCCGCACCCCACCAACCAGGACGAGCTGCTGATCCACCCGGTCGGCACCCTGTACAACCGGCCGAGCGCGGACACCCGTATCCCGAACTTCTTCCTCAGCGGGGACTACGTGGCCGTCGACATCGACCTGGCGACGATGGAGGGGGCCAACGCCTCGGCGCGCGCGGCTGTCAACGCCCTGCTGGACCGCGACGGTTCGGATGCCGCACGGTGCGCGGTCCACCCGATGTACCGGGCGCCGGAGCTGGAGGCGGCCAAACGGCACGACCGATGGCGCTACCGGCTGGGCCTGCGGAACCTCTTCGACCTGGGCTGAGCGCCCGCCCCCGCTCGGCTAACGTCGTGCGCATGACGACGAGTCCGACGACGAGTGTGGGCACCCTGCTGCGCGCCTGGCGGGAGCGGCGCGGCATCAGCCAGCTGGAGCTGGCCGGCCGCGCCGACTCCTCGTCCCGGCACATCAGTTTCATCGAAACGGGCCGGTCCCGGCCGAGCGAGGAGATGGTGCTGCGGCTCGCCGACCATCTCGACGTGCCGATGCGCGAACGCAACTCCCTGCTGCTCGCGGCTGGTTACGCGCCGCGCTACGCGCACACCGCGCTGGACGACCCGGCGATGGAGACGCTGCGCGAGGGCATCGCCCGCCTGCTGACGGGGTACGAGCCCTATCCCGCGCTGGTCGTGGACGCGGTGTACGACGTCGTCGCCGCCAACCAGGGCATCGCGATGCTGCTGGACGGGCTGCCGGAGCACCTGCTGACCCCGCCGCTGAACGCCATGCGGATCACCCTGCACCCGGAGGGCCTGGCGCCGAGGATCCACAACCTCAGGGAGTGGCGCGGGCACCTGCTGGCACAGATGGAACGGCAGATCGCGCTGGCCCGCTCGGAGCCGCTGCGTGCCCTGTACGAGGAGGTGTCGGCCTATCCGGTCGCCGAGCGGCCGGGCGACAGCGCCCCGCCGGAGCCCACCGCGTACATCGCGCTGCCGCTGGTCATCGAGCACGACGGACACCTGCTGTCCTTCGTGTCGTCCATCGCGACCTTCAACACGCCCATGGACGTGACCGTCGCCGAGCTGGCCATCGAGACGATGCTCCCGGCCGACCCGGCGACGGTGAAGTACCTGCGCTCACTGGGAGGCTGAGCCCGCACGCAGGGCGAGCTGCTGGAGCAGGGCGAAGCCGGCCACGGTGAAGGCCTGCATGGGGATCCACAGCAGGCCGGCCGTGGTGGGCTCGAACCAGAGCGCGAGGGAGACCAGGCTGAGCGCGGCCCAGGCGTAGTTCGTCTCGATGACGAGCTTCACGGGGAGGACGGGCGGCTGCCGCCGAGAGGCGAGCCATCCGACGCCGGCCCCGTAGGCGGTGAGCAGGATCCCGAGCGCCGGCAACAGTCCCTGCCCGACCCCGAGCAGCCGGCCGAGCGGGGCGGAGAAGGCGATGTACGCGAGCCCGTTGGCGGTGGTGACGACGGAGTCGAGGGCGAGGAAGCGGCGCAGCGCGGTGTGCGGGACACGGTTGCGGGCGAAGCCGGCGAGCGGGGTCGCGGACATGGGAATCAGCCTCCATCGAGGTCGAACGGCCTGGTGGGACACGGATCCCGGGACCGAGTGCGCGGTCCCGGAACCCGATGCGTCCACTGTGCCGGGAGCCGCGGGGAGGGTCGATTACCTCCGAGGTAACGAGCGTCCGCCGGCGTCCCGCGCCGGAGATCCTTCGGCGGGGACGGGCGAGGGCGCCGGGGCGCCGGCGAGAAGCCCGTGGATGGCCGAACAACACTGCGGATGAGGCGATTTGAGGTGTGGTCAGGCCTGCTCGGGCGTGATCAGTTTCGAGCTGGAGTAGGCATTTCCAGCCAACACATCTCCCTGGGGGATCCTTGCGTCTCAAGAGCAGCCTCGTCGCGACCGCCGCGGCTCTCGCCACGATCGTCGTTCCGCTCCTCGCCAGCCCCGCGGCCGCGGCGTCCGGCACCGAGGCGACGGTCTCGACCAACTCGTACTACGGGCGGATGGTCATCGGCTGGGGGCTCAACCCCTACCGTCTCGACCCGATCCAGATCACCGCCCAGGACCGCGCGACCGACGGCTACGTCATCGGCATCCGCCTCATCACCAACGGCGAGGCCGGCCACAAGGTCTGGTCGATGCGGACCGTGCCCAGCGGCCAGACGAGCGCCTCGTGGAGCACGTACCTGCAGGCCGGCTGGATCGACAACGCCTACTTCGAGGTCTGCAAGATCGGCGCCAACAGCGGCGTCATCGCGCGCTGCGAGTCCTCTGCCGTGATGAACAACCCGTTCGACGACTCCTCCATGTAGGACGTACGACGAGGGGGTGTCATCCGCATGCGGGTGACACCTCTCAGGTCGTCTCTCGCCCGACTTCGGGCGCGGGACACCAGGGGCGGTCCTGCGACGCCGCGTAGGCTCGCTCGATCTCGCCCAGGTACTGCTCCAGGTGGAAGCGGACCTCCTCGACGGTGGTGCCGTCGGGGCCCGGGTACATGAGGTCGGACCAGATGACCGTCTCGCCGCGCAGGCGGACCCGGACGGTCAGCCGGTCGGGGCCCGGGGCGGGCCCGACCTCGGCCGCCACCGCGGCCAGGCGCGGCATGTCCGTCGGATGGAGCGGACCGCCCGGGCGCAGCAGGCGCCACGGGGCGAGGCCGACCATCCGGCTGTCGCTGCGCGCCACCACGTCAAGGCCGTCGACGAAGAGGTAGGTGTGGACGGCGGCACACACCGGCGGCCCGGGGCACGCACCGATGAACAGGGTGCTCGTCCCGCTGTCGTCCCGCCTGTCGGGCGCGGTGGCCCGCAGCGCGCGCGGGGGTCTACGCGGCATCCGCCTGAGGTGAGGTCATACGCCGATCGTACCGGCTCCCCCGCCCACCTCCACTTCCAACAGCCGGCGTGCGCCCGGAGCTTGGCGTTCCGCTTCGGCACGGAAGGATGCCAACCCTTTTTGAGCTGTACGGCAGGAAACGTTGGGGTTCCTCTGGTTCGGCCAGGGGCAGGAGGCTAGGCTTCACGGTGCCCGAATCACTCGAACGCCTTGTCGACATATGGAGAATCCGCCGGTGCGAGCCGCCGCCCGACCCGATCTCGCCGCGATCTGGCGTCGTACCTGGGCGCTGGCGCAGGAGCACGGTCAGGATCCGGCCGAGGTGCTCGCGGTGGAGCGGCTGAGTCATCTGTCCGGGGTCGAACCCGGGCGCATACCCCAGGTGGTGGCGGGCACCGCCGTGGAGGCGCCGCTGGAGCGGCGGGTGCACCAACGGTTCCTACTGCTGCGCGCGACCCGGCGCGACAAGCACGGCCGGGAGTGGCCGCTGGCCGCCATCGCCGACGACTTCGACGCCCCCGGCGCCTCCCTCGGACCGCTCAACGCCGGTACCGGGCTGCCCCGGATGGGCCACGCGGCCGGTGTGCAGCGGTTCTTCGGCGTTCATGCCGGTTTCCTGCTGGCCGACAGCAAGAGCGCGGTGGAACGGGCCCTCGCCCTGTCCGCCACCACCGTCTCGGACGGCCGGGACGACCTGGAGCACCTGTCGTACCTCACCGGCATGACCCCGCAGGCCATCCGGCTCACCCTGGACGGGCGGCCGCCCCGGCTCCCGCTCAAGGAGCAGGTCCACCTGCGGTTCGAGCACCTGCGCCGCACCCGCGTACGGGAGGACGGCCAACCCCACTCGTTGGTGGCCATCGCCAAGTCCTTCGACGCGTCGGGACAGTCGCTGACCCGCCTCGCCCAGGGCGAGGGCCTGCCGAACCTCGCCGCGGCCGCCGGGATCCAACGTTTCTACGGTGTCGAGGGCGGCTTCCTGCTGGCCGACGACTCCGAGGCGCTCTCCAGCGCCCTCGCCCTGGTCGAGGGCGAGTTGGAGTCGGCGGTGCGGGACCGGGAGAACCCGATGCTGGCGGTGCTGCGCGCGCACGACGTACGCAGCATCGTCACCCGGGCCGGGCGGCTGTCGCCCCAGGGCTGGAAGTCGCTGGCCGATCACTTGGACGACCTCCTCGCGCGCGAGGGGCAGCTCGGAGTTCCGGGCACGAAGAGCGGGGCGCCCATCGAGGGCGCCGCCGCCGAGGGAGAAGCACCATGAGGACCACCCGGGCCATGCGCGAGCTGGCCTCCGAGCTGCTGGAGGGCGCACGCCTGACGCCCCCGGCCGATGCCGGGGAGATCATCGGGGCGCTGTGCGCCGCCTACGCCGTGCGGCGCGGCGGAGAGCGGCAGGTCGATGTCCATTTCACCTCCTTCCCGCCCGACACCGCGAGCGGGCTGTGGCTGGAGCTGGACGACGTCGACCTGATCGTCGTCGAGCAGCACACCCGGCCCGAACACCAGCTGGTCATCGCGTGCCACGAGCTGTGGCACCTGGACGAGGGAACCAGCGACAGCGTCGGTCCGGGCATGTTGGCGGCCGCCCGGCTGGCGGGCCACCCCGGCCGCCTCGCCGAACTGCTTTCCTCCGACGCCGGGTTGGAGGCGGTGGTCCGGCAGGCCGCCGCCCGCGCCGACCAGGGGGATCCGGCGGAGATCCGGGCCGAGACCTTCGGCCTGCACCTCGGCAACACCCTTCGCTCCTACCTGCCGTCGCCCCGGGAGCAGCAGCTCCCCGAAGCCATCGAGCGCATCAAGTCCTCACTCGGTTGGGGAAGCCCCGTGCCACGCCGTGACCCGCACCAGCCGGTCGCCGCATCCCTCACGCCGATGCCCTCAGCACGGCCCTGACAGAGAGCACGCCACGATGAACCAGTCCACCCCGCCCCGCCACGCAGTCGTCATAGGCGGCAGTCTGGCCGGCCTCCTCACGGCCGCTGTCCTCGCCGAGCACGCCACGGTCACCGTCATAGACGCCGACCCGCTGCCCGAGGGTCCGGCCCCGCGCCGTGGACTCCCGCAGGCCCGGCACACCCACCTCCTGTGGTCGGGCGGTGCCCGGGCCATCGAGCGGATCCTGCCCGGCATCACCGACGACTGGACGAAGGCGGGTGCCATCCGCCGGAGCCTGCCCACCGACCTGGTCACCAAGACCGCCCAGGGCTGGATCCCGCGCTGCGGGGAGAAGCAGTTCAACATCTCCTGCAGCCGCGACCTCCTCGACTCGGTGATCCGTGCCCGGGTGACCGGCCTGAAAGGGGTCTCCACGCTCCAGCGCAGCCGGGTGCGCGCCCTGGAGGGCACGGCGTCCCGGGTCACCGGCGTCCTGGTCGACACCCCGGAGGAAGCGGGTCGACTGCTGAGCGCCGACCTCGTGATCGACGCGAGCGGTCGCGGCTCGCGCGCCCGGACCTGGCTCCAGGCGCTCGGCGTCACCGGTATCCGGCAGGCCGAGGTCGACTCGGGCCTCGTCTACGCGACGAGGATCTTCGAAGCCCCGCCCGGGGCCCACGAGATGGGCTTCCCCATCGTCAACGTCCAGTCCGACCCCCGGGTCCCCGTGCCCGGGCAGACCGCCACGATCGTCCCGATCGAGAACGGCCAGTGGCAGGCCACCCTCTCCGGGACCCGCGGCGGCCAACCGACCGGCGACCCCGACGCGTTCATCCCGTTCGCCAAGGCCGTCCGGGACCCGATCGTCGGTGAGCTCCTGGAGGGCCGCAGACCCCTGACGGACGTCGCCGTCACCCAGGGCACCGCCAACCGTCGGATCTACTTCGAGAAGGCCGAGCTGCCCGACGGCTTCTTCGCCGTCGGGGACTCCGTCGCCACCTTCAACCCGCTGTACGGCCAGGGCATGACCGTAGCGGCCCAGGGGCTGCTGGCCGTACGCACCCTGCTGCGGGCCAAGGGCCTGGATCATCCCGGGATCGGCCGGGCGGCGCAGCGCGTCATCGCGCCCCAGGTCAGCACCGCCTGGGAGCTCGCCACGTCGCAGGACATCCTGTATCCGGGGGCCACCGGGATGAAGCCGCGCGCCGGCACCGGGCTGCTCAACGGGTACGTCAACCGGCTGATGACGGGGGCGACCACCGACGAGGCGCTCACCGCCGCCCTGTTCAAGGTCCTCACCATGAGTATCGCGCCCACCCACTGGCTCCACCCGTCGGTGGTCTGGCACGTCGCGCGCGCCTCGGACCGGGGCGCGCTGAAGGCGCCGCCGCTCACCGCCGCGGAGCGGGCCGTCGCCGGGCTCGACCGGGCGCCGGGCACGACGCCCGCAACCGGCACCGGAACCGGCACCGCAGCCGCGACAGAGGCCGGAACAGGGGCGGGGGCCGCGACGGGCGCCGACGGTACCGGCCCGACGGAGGACCCGGTCGGCCCCGCCGACGCCGTCGGACAGGCCCGATGAGCGGCAGGATCCTGCCGCTCCTGCCCGCTTCCCTGATGGTCCTGGCGCTGCTGATCAAGCTGCCGAAGCTGCGCCGGGACCGGGACCGGCCGCTGAACCGGACGGCGTGCGCGCTGCTCGCCGTCGGGGCACCCATCAACTTCCTCGCATCGCCGTCGACCATCGCCTCGGTCAACCGCCGGACCGGCGTGGTCAACTTCTCCGCGCCCCTGGTGTTCGGCCTGTGCACGGTGTTCTCCGGGCTGTGCGTCGTCCTGGTCCTGCAGTGGCGCGGCGGAGCGCCCGCGGCCGTGCGCCGGGCCACCCGGCTGACCACGGCCCTGTTCGGCACCGCGACTGCGGCCATCGTCGTCCTGTTCGTGATCGGCGACGCACCGGTGGAGCGGCTCCAGGACCTGGACACGTACTACGCGACGACGCCCTGGATCCGCGAGATGATCGTCTGCTTCCTCGTGGCGCACACCATGGGAACCTCGGCGCTGACCTGGCTGTGCGGCAAGTGGCTGACGCGCGCGGACCGCGCACTGCGCCCGCTGCGCACGGGACTGGCCCTGATCGTGGTCGCCGGGCTGATGGACCTGGCCTACCTGGCCGCCAAGTGGGCCTCGGTCGTGGCCCGCTGGACCGGCCACGACCTGGTGTTCCTGTCCACGGACGTGGCGCCGCCACTGGCCGGGGCCGCCGGGCTGCTGCTCGGTGCCGGATTCGTCGTGCCGCTGGTCGGCGGGTCGGCGACATGGGTGGCCCTCAGCCAGTACCGGCGGCTGCGCCCGCTGTGGAAGGCGCTGCGCGGATTCGCCGCGACCCAGGGCCGGATCGTTCCGCTGACCTGGTGGTCCCCGGTGGGGATCCGGCTCATCCACCGCGAGTCGGTCATCGACGACGGCATCCTGGCGTTGGCCGCCTGGTGCGACCCTCGGGTGCGGGGCGCCGCGTACGAGGCGGCCAGGGGCCGCGGCCTGAGCGAGGCGCGGGCCGCCACGGTCGCGGACGCGGCCGTCCTGGCGGCCGCGTGCCGCCTCAAGGCAGCCGCCGCGAGCGGATCCGTGCCGGGGCCGGCCGCGATCCCGCAGCCGTACCGCCTGGGCCGCCTGCCCCTGACCGCCCTGGCCCACGCGTTCCGTACCTCCGACATCGTCACCGCGGCCCGTGACGCGGCCACCGCCGGGCCGCCGGACCCGACCCCCGACCCGGTCGGCGCCTGAGAGGCACGGGCCTCCCGGCCCCGGGAACGCACGACGCCCCGGGCCTGGGCCGTCTCTCCCGGATCTTGTCGGGTGAGCCCGGGTCGTCCGGTGCGGTGCCTCGCAAGGCGGAGGGGCGCCCGTGTACCGGACGTACTCGGGTGTCCCGACAACGCGGCGAGGTGCCGTGCCGGGCGGGCCGGCCCCGGCAAGATCCGGAAGAGACGGCCTAGGGGCCGGGGCGTGCGTGAACGCGTGAGCGCGGGCGTCCTACGTGGATTCCGCGCGCGGTGGGATCAGAGCTCCGCGAGGTCCAGTCCGGCCTGCTCGGCGGCCGCCTGCACGGTCTGCTCCAGCAGTACGGCGATGGTCATCGGGCCGACGCCGCCGGGCACCGGGGTGATCAGCGAGGCGCGGGCGGCGGCCGACTCGAAGTGCACGTCGCCGACGTTGCCCTCGTTGTACCCGGCGTCCAGGACCACCGCGCCCGGCTTGATGTCCTCGCCCCGGATGAACTCGGCCTTGCCGACGGCGGCGACCAGGACGTCCGCCTGGCGCACGATCGAGGGCAGGTCCTGGGTGCGCGAGTGGCAGTAGGTGACGGTGGCGTTCTGCTCCAGCAGCAGCATCCCGGCCGGCTTGCCCAGGATCGCGCTGCGGCCGACGACGACGGCGTGCTTGCCGGTCAGGTCCACGTCGTAGGCGGCGAGGAGGCGCATGATGCCGCCGGGGGTGCAGGAGACGAAGCCCGGCAGCCCGAAGCCCATGGCGGCGAAGGAGTGCATGGTGACCCCGTCGACGTCCTTGCCCGGGGCGATGGCCTCGAAGGCGGCGCGCTCGTCGATGTGGTGCGGGACGGGGTGCTGCAGCAGGATGCCGCTGATCTGCGGGTCCTCGGAGAGCGCGGTGAGGGTGGCCACCAGCTCCTCGGTGGTGGTCTCGGCCGGCAGCTCGACGTGGCGGGAGGTGATCCCCGCCTTGGCACAGCGGTTCTGCTTCATGCGGACGTAGGTCACGGAGGCCGGGTCCTCGCCGACCAGCACGGTCGCCAGGCAGGGCGCGGTGCCGGTGCGCTCGGTGATCTTCGCCGCGTAGGCGGCGGTCTGCTCCGAGATTCGGAGGGCGAGGGCCGTGCCGTCCATCAGCCGGGCGGAGCCGGCGGCAGTGGCGGGGGCAGTCTGGGCAGTCGTCACGGGGTCTCCTGAACGTCGCTGCGGATCGCGGTTCGCCCAGGCGCGCGGCAGTCGACGTACCGGAGGTCCACAGGTACGCCGGGCCGCTCCCCGGTGGTGATCCACCCGAACGCCAGTCACGGCCCGCCGACCACTGTAGTCGACATATCCGGTGGTTGTCGGGCGTCCGACCTGGGACGATCAACACATGACGCGTACTTTCGACCATCTTGTCGCCGAGGCGGAGTCCGTCTCCGTGGACGGCTGGGACTTCTCCTGGCTCGACGGCCGGGCCACCGAGCAGCGTCCCTCCTGGGGCTACCAGAAACTGATGAGCGAGCGCCTGGCCCAGGTCAGGTCCGCGCTGGACGTCCAGACCGGCGGCGGTGAGGTCCTGGCCGGTTGCGCTCCGCTACCACCGCTGATGGTCGCCACCGAGTCCTGGCCGCCCAACATCGAGAAGGCGACGCGGCTGCTGCACCCGCTGGGCGCGGTGGTGGTCGCCGACGCCGACGAGCCGCCGCTGCCCTTCGGCGACGCGGCCTTCGAGCTGGTGACCAGCCGGCACCCGGTGTCGATCTGGTGGGAGGAGATCGCGCGGGTGCTGGCGCCGGGCGGCGGCTACCTCTCGCAGCAGGTCGGTCCGTCGAGCGTCTTCGAGCTCGTCGAGTACTTCCTCGGCCCGCAGCCGGAGGAGATCCGGCGCGGCCGGCACCCCGACGACGCGGTCGCCGACGCCACCGCGGCCGGCCTCGAAGTCCTCGATCTGCGCTCCGAACGCCTGCGCACGGAGTTCCACGACATCGGAGCCGTGATCTACTTTCTACGGAAGGTGATCTGGATGGTGCCCGGCTTCACGGTCGGGCAGTACCGGGACCGGTTGCGTGAGCTTCACGAACAGATCGAACGTGAAGGTCCGTTCGTCGCTCACACCGCCCGCTTCCTCATCGAAGCCCGCAAAACGGGCTGATCTGAAGGGCGGACGGATCTACGCCGGATCGGGTTGCGCGGCCACAGCGTGGCGCAGGTCACTCAATTCAGCGCGTAACGAATCGACTCGGGCATGCGATGAACCGACAGGTGTCCTCGCGCGGCCCGGAATACAGACCCCCCTCGGGTCTGTTTCCCGAGTTCGCGCGATGATGTCCCGCCCACCATTTATCTGTTCGCAACGAGAGGCTCCTTGTGTCGCTCAGCCCGTCCCGTACGTTCCCTCCGGAGATCGCCGAATCCGAGGCCCTTGTCGCGCTCGTCGAGCGCGGCCGCGAGCAGGGTCACATCAACGGTGACGACGTGCGCCAGGCCTTCGAGGCCGGCCGCATCCCGGTGGACCAGTGGAAGCGGGTCCTGCGCAGCCTGAACCAGGTCCTGGACGAGGAGGGTGTCGCCCTTCACGTCAGCGCGGCCCCCGCCACCAAGGCTGCCGCCAAGAAGCCCCGCAAGGCTGCCGCCGCCCCGGCCCGCACCGTGGCCAAGAAGGCCACCGCCGCGCCGCGCCCCATCGGCGCCCGTAAGACCGCGGCCACCGCCGCGGCCACGGCCGCCACCACCGCCACGGCGATATCCGCTTCGTCGGCCGCCGCCATCGAGGACGAGACGTCGGCCGAGGCCGCCGCCGAGCCGAAGAAGCGCACGGTCAAGAAGACCGCCGTGAAGAAGACCGCCGTGAAGAAGACCGCGGCGAAGAAGACCAGCGCCAAGGACGCCGACGAGGGTGAGACCCCGGTCGCCGAGGGCGAGGACTGGGCTGCCGAGGACCTCGCCGACGAGGCCGAGGACGAGGCGCCCAAGCCGGGCGGCACCCAGGGCTTCGTGCTGTCCGACGACGACGAGGACGACGCCCCGGCGCAGACGGTCATGGTGGCCGGCGCCACCGCCGACCCCGTCAAGGACTACCTCAAGCTCATCGGCAAGGTACCGCTCCTCAACGCCGAGCAGGAGGTGGAGCTCGCCAAGCGCATCGAGGCGGGTCTCTTCTCCGAGTACAAGCTCGAAGAGGAGGAGGACCACAAGCCCGCCTTCAAGCGCGAGCTGGAGATCCTGGTCGAGGACGGCCGCCGCGCGAAGAACCACCTGCTGGAGGCCAACCTCCGCCTCGTGGTCTCCCTCGCCAAGCGCTACACCGGCCGCGGCATGCTCTTCCTGGACCTGATCCAGGAGGGCAACGTCGGCCTGATCCGCGCCGTGGAGAAGTTCGACTACACCAAGGGCTTCAAGTTCTCCACGTATGCGACCTGGTGGATCCGGCAGGCGATCACGCGTGCCATGGCCGACCAGTCGCGCACCATCCGCATCCCCGTGCACATGGTCGAGATCATCAACAAGCTCGCCCGTGTGCAGCGCCAGATGCTCCAGGACCTGGGCCGTGAGCCCACCCCGGAGGAGCTGGGCAAGGAACTCGACATGACCCCCGAGAAGGTCATCGAGGTCCAGAAGTACGGCCGCGAGCCGATCTCCCTGCACACCCCCCTGGGTGAGGAGGGCGACAGCGAGTTCGGTGACCTCATCGAGGACTCCGAGGCGGTCGTCCCGGCGGACGCGGTCTCCTTCACCTTCCTCCAGGAGCAGCTCCAGTCCATCCTGGGCACGCTCTCGGAGCGCGAGGCGGGCGTGGTGTCCATGCGCTACGGCCTCAACGACGGCCAGCCGAAGACCCTGGACGAGATCGGCCGCGTGTACGGGGTCACCCGTGAGCGCATCCGCCAGATCGAGTCCAAGACCATGTCGAAGCTGCGCCACCCGTCGCGTTCGCAGGTGCTGCGCGACTACCTCGACTGAGTCGATCTCCTCCAGCACGCCCCTGACCTGCGAATCCGCGGGTCGGGGGCGTTCTGCGTCGCGCAGCGACGGTGGGCACGAGACCGACGGCGCACAGACGGCCGCCGGTCAGGTCAGGCGGAAGACGGGACCCTTCGGGGTGAACGGCAGGGAGGCGCCCTGCGGGATCAGGTAGGCGTGCTCGCGCCGGATCCGCAGGGTGTCGCACCAGCCGTCCGTGATCACCAGGACCGGCGCCCCGGGCGGGAAGTCCTCCGCCCGCTGCAGCAGGTCGATGCCCGGCTGCAGCTCGGTGCCGCCGCGCCCGCGGACCCGTACCCGGCCTGCGATCTCGCTCGGGGGCAGATAGCCCGCGTCGTAGGGAGCCGCGTCGCAGAAGACGACGCGCGCCGCCGGCACGTCGCGGGCCTGCGCGTACGAGGCGATCGCGCCCAGTGCCTTGCCGAGCAGGGCGGCGTTCATCGATCCCGAGGTGTCGAGCACCACGCCGAAGGTGCAGCGGGCGATCTCCTCGGGCGGGAAGTACCGGCCCGCCCGCGGGATGTCCGGGGTGGACGCCTGGCGGCGCGCCGGGCGCGCGAAGCTCCGTACCGCCTCGGGGCGCGGCACGTACTCGTCGAACCAGCGGGCGAGCCGGGCGTCCCAGGGCACGGGCGGGTGGGCCAGGGCCCGGATCTCCTGGATCAGCCCGGCGGGCAGCAGGCCGCGCTCCCCGTACGTGTGCAGGTCGAAGCCCTGGACCAGGCCGCGCCGGTAGAACTCGTCCAGGTCGGTGTACGGTGCGCTGCCCGGGTGGGGCAGCGGCTCGCCCAGGATGTCCCCGCGGCCCTTCCCGCGCAGGGTGGCGAGGCGGCGCATCCGGCGCAGGTCGGTGGTGATCCGGTCGTAGACCTCCTCGACGGAGAGGTCCTTCAGCTCCGGGTCGTACAGCAGCCCGGACGGCATCGCGCCGACGCCCATCTCGACGAGCCAGCCGTTGACCACGTAGTCGGCGGCCACGTTGTGCAGGTACGGGTCCCGGGCGCCGCGGCGTTCGCCGTGGCGCAGGGCGGCGTGCAGCATCTCGTGGGCCAGGATGAACCGCCATTCCTCGTCCTCGAAGGTGCGCAGCGGGTTGACGTAGATCTCCCCGGCGGTGGCGCTGACCGCGGCGATGTCGATGCCCTGGGCGCGGGCCGTCTCGGCGTCGGCGACGATCTTCAAGCCGCTGGCGAGGCCGCCGAGGAGCGGGTACGAGGAGACGAACCAGTTCAGGGCACGGTCCCACGGGCGCTGCGCCACGCGTTCCCCCGTGACCCGGTCCCGGCGCCCGCCGGCCACCTCCATGGCGGCGGAGACGCTGCGGGTCAGGGCGTACGCGAAGGCGGTCTCCCAGTCGGGGACCGGGGTGGAGTTCCACGCGTGCCAGGTGACCAGGAGCTGGTCGGGCTGCTCCCCGGCGGTGCCGCAGGAGGCGTACACGGCGGGGATGCCGTCCCGGCGCCAGCGGGCCGCGAGCAGTTCCTCCTCACCGCCGGGGTACTCGGCCGGAAGGTCGTCCGGGGGCCGGACGGACGGCTGGGTCAGCAGGAAGCGGTTGACGACGGCGCAGCGGGCGGCGAGGTCGAAGCGGTCGGGCTGCACGCGGTCCCGGTCGGCCGCGGCCGGGACGTGGCCGAAGCCGAGGTGGAGCAGGGCGTGGGCGAGGGCCCAGGCCCAGGTCCGGGGCTCGGCGCGCACTCCGGATCGGACGTGGAGGATGCCGTTGGAGTCCACGGCGACCAGGCCGGCGGCGGGGGTCCCGGGGCACGTGGGCTGCTCGCACACGCTCCCGCCGACGGCGGCGAGGGCCGGGTTCCGCTTGACCAGGGCGAGTCCTTCGGCGAAGGCCTGGGCGGCGGGGTCGGGCTGGGCGTTCTTCTTCGGCCGGGGGCGCGAGGCGCTCACCGGCGGGCCTCCACCAGCCGCGGCATGTCCCGGGCCGCCTCCACGAGGAACCAGGAGGGCAGCACGGGCAGGCCGTCGGCGTCGTCGGCGATGACGGTCTGCGCCACCTCCACGGAGATCTCGGCGAGCTGGACCAGCAGCGCCTTGGCCCGGTAGGCGGTCTGGCGCAGGGCGGGCGAGACGTGCTCGCGCCGCGCGGGCAGCTCCTTGACCAGGCGGCCCCGGAAGGCCTCGGCGAGGTAGTAGAGCAGGTCGCGGTCGGCGGGGCGGGTGGGCCAGGAGGCGTCACCCTTCATGATCGCCTCGATGCCGTAGCTGTGCCGCACGATCTTGGCGTAGCCGCAGAAGGAGACGGCGTGCGCGGGGGTGAGGGTGCCGTGCGCGATCACCTTGAGGGTCTGCTCGTCCAGGTCCGGCCCGAAGGAGTGCAGGGCGTCGGAGAGCATGTGCCAGGAGCGCGGGGTGGAGAAGGGCTCCTCGGTCTTGGGCGGCTGCGACCAGAGGTGGTCGGGGCGGTCGGTGAGGTGGTCGGTGATCCAGGGGTGGATGCCGTGCTCGCCCGCCCAGACCAGCCAGTCCTGCGCGGACGCCTGGAGGTGGACGTGGGTGAGGCGGTTGACCAGGGCGGAGGCGATCGGCCGGGCCAGCGCGTTGTCGGTGGCCCGGTTGCCCGCGCCGATGACGATGGAGCCGGCCGGGAGCTCGTAGGAGCCGATCCGGCGGTCGAGGATCAGCGAGTAGAAGGCCTTCTGGACGTCCGGGCTCGCGGCGTTGAGCTCGTCGAGGAAGAGGCAGTACGGCTCGTCACGGGCGATGGCCTCGGGCGGGCAGAAGACGGACCGGCCGTCGCGGATCTGCGGGACGCCGATCAGGTCCTCGGGGGCGAGCTGGGTGCCGAGCAGGCTGACGCACTCCAGCCCGAGCGAGTCGGCGAACTTCCTGACGAGCGAGGACTTTCCGATACCGGGAGCCCCCCAGAGGAACACGGGCCGGACGGTGGCGAGGCCGAGCAGCAGTTCGGGGATCTGGGCGGGGGTGACGGTGACGGCAGCCTGCACGGGCGTGGATGTCCTCGGGGGTGTGGCGGGTGTGTGGTGCGGCCAGTGTCGCCGCACCGCACAGCCCGGGGCATCCGGTTTTCGCGCCCGGCCGCGAGGGCTCAGGTTTCGAGGAGGTGCTTGAGCTTCTCCTCGCCCCGGGGCATCTCCTTGCGGACCATGGGCCTGACCACGAGGGGGACGAGGGCCCGGCCCACGCCGTGGCCCTCGAAGTCGACGTCCAGGGTGAGGCGGGAGCGGGTGCCGCCGTCGAGGGGTTCGACGGTGCCGCGCACATCGGGTCGTACCGGCCCGTCGACGCCGTGCACGTGCCAACTCCGCGGCGGGTCGAGCTCCACGAACTCCATGGTCGTGGGGACCCGCCGGCGGCCGATCTGCCGGGTGACGAGGATCCTCGAACCGACGTGCACGGGGAGATCGCCGATCGGGACGGCGGATACGGCGCTGTCCTGCCACTCCGGCAGGTGCGTGGGGTCCGTCAGGTACGCGTAGACGTCCTCGGGCCTGCGGTCGATGTCGATGCTCTTCCTCATCGCGGACATGTCGGTTCCTTGGCGCCCCCTGGCCGGCCCCTTCCTCCACGCTACTCCGCGGGGGACGCGGCGGCGCGGTGCTTCCTGGCGGACATGGCGGCGTGGACGAGGACGCCCGCGAAGAGGAAGAGCACGCCCTGGTAGACGGCCGCGTAGCCGGAGCCCGCGACCAGCCACATCGAGAAGCCGAAGGAGAGGGCGGCGAGGACGCCGTCGCGGGCCAGCCGGCCGGCGTGGACCCGCTCGCGCTGCCCGGAGAGCAGGAAGTAGATCTGCGCGGCGGTGGCCAGCAGGTAGGGCACGGTCGCCGTGAAGGTGGTGATCAGGACGAGGCTCTCGAAGACGCCCTGGCTTCCGGCCGTGTAGTTGTAGACGGTGAGGGCGGAGGCGAGGGCCACGGTGACGATCACGCCGACGACGGGGACGCCGCGCTTCTTCGTCTCGAAGGCCTTGGGGAAGAGCCCGTCCTTGGCGGCGGCGTACGGGGTCTGCGCGCTGAGCAGGGTCCAGCCGTTGAGGGCGCCGAGCATCGAGATCACGGCGGCGCAGGCGACCACGGTGCCGCCCCAGGTGCCGCCGGCCCCTCCGTCTGCGGAAAACATGGCGTTGACGGCGTCGGTGAAGGGGGCGGTGGAGGAGACCAGCCGGTCGTGGGCGACCAGGCCGAAGACGGCGACGGTACCGAGCAGGTACACGGTGGCGGCGCCGACCGTGCCGAGGACGGTGGCCCGGCCGACGTTGCGGGCCGGGTCGCGGACCTCGCCGGCGCTGACGGTGGCGGACTCGACGCCCAGGTAGCTGAAGAGCAGGATCGCCGCGGAGGCGGAGACGGCGCCGGCCGCGCTCTGGTCGGTGGCCCGGAAGGGGCCGAGGTTGGCGGGGTCGAAGAAGAACAGCCCGCCGACGGCGACCAGGAGCAGCGGGGCGAACTTCAGTACGGTGGCGACGACTTGGACCGCGCCGACGTAGCGGGTGCCCGCCAGGTTGGAGAGGGCCGGGAGCCACTGGACGGCGAGGGCGGCCAGGCACATGGACCACTTGTGCTCGCCCGCGGCGGGGAACAGCACCGTGAGGTAGCCGACGGCGGCCACGGCCAGGGCCGCGTTCGAGACCCAGGCGGTGATCCAGTAGCTCCATGCGGCGAGGAAGCCGGCGAAGTCGCCGAAGGCGGCGCGGGCGTAGATGTAGGGGCCGCCGGTCTGCGGGTGGCGTTCGGCGAGCCGGCCGAAGACCAGGGCGAGGGCGATGGCCCCGGCGGTGAGAACGGCGAAGGCGACGAGGCTGATGGTGCCGAAGGGGGCGACCGAGGCGGGTAGGAGGAAGATGCCGCCGCCGATGATGTTGCCCATGACCAGGCAGGTCGCGACGGGGAGGCCGAAGCGGCGTGCGTGGGGGTCGCGGCCGCGCTCGGGGGATGCGGCGGCCTCGGCGGGCAGGGTTGCGGTGCTGGTCATCGGTGGTGCGCCTCTGGATGTCTCACATGCTGGTCAGGTCAACACATGGTTGACCACCGCGAATGCGGCACAAAATCAGCGGATTTCGTCCCGCGCGGGCACCCCTGCGGAAGGAAGGCTTCCGTTGTTTCCGTCCCCGGGCGGGGTTTCCTCCACCGGCGGCCCCACGGGCTCCTCGACCGCCTGGACCGCGGGCGCGGCGACCGCCTCGACCGCCGGCGCGGTGACCGGCCCGCCCACCGCCTCGCCCGCGGGCGCGGCCACCGGTACCTGCGGCCCGTCCGCCTCCCGAAGCCAGCGCCGCAGCACGGCGTGCACCGCCTCCGCCCCGGTCAGTTCCTCCCCGGGGGCCGACAGTTCCGTGGGCCACATCAGGAACGGGTGCCCCTGCTCCCCGCCCAGCCCGCCGTGCGAGCCGATCTGCTCCTCGAAGGCGTGCACCGTGCCCGTCAGCGGGTCGTACGCCGAGTTCACCATCACGTCCGCCACGTGCGGGAAGGTGTCGGTCCGACGGACGGCCTGCGCCGCGCCCGGGCCGAAGGGGGCCAGCAGTTCCTCCGCCTCCCCCGGGACGTCCAGCCGGGCCGCCCTTCCGTCCCGGCCCAGCACCACCCCGTCCACCAGCAGGAATCCCACGCCCGGATGGTTCGCCAGGGTGGCGAGCAGGGCGGGGTGCGCGCGCTCGACGCGGGCCCGCGAGGCTCGGCCGGGGATGTCCGGGAAGGAGATCAGGGCGAGGTTGCCCGAGGCCAGGACCACCGGATCGGAGCCCGGCCCCGGATGCGCCTCCTCGCCCTCCTCCACCGGCCGGTGGAGCGCCGCGAGTACGGCCGCCCGGGCCTCGGCCCCACTGCGGGTCCGGCCGGCCCGGCGCGAGACCGGCAGTCCGCAGCCCGCGCGGACGAGGTCCTTGAGGGTCAGCCCGTACCGTCCGAGGAAGGTCTCCCCCGGGCTCTGGCCGTGATCGGAGAGCAGCACGATCCGGTACCGGCGCGGCGCGTGCTCGGCGACCCGGACGATCAGCGCGAGGCTGCGGTCCAGGCGCTGCAGCACCCGGTCGGTGTCCCGGCCGCGCGGTCCCGAGTGATGCGCGACCTCGTCGTAGGCCACCAGGTCGGCGTAGACCGCGGAGCGCCCGGCGAGCATGTCGCCGATCACTGCCGCGACGACCACGTCCCGTTCGACGACGGTCGCGAAGGCCCGGATCAGTGGGTACAGCCCGCCGCGCGACACCCGCGGCCGGTCCCCGCGGATCCGCGCCCGCAGCGACTGGACCACCTCCCGGACCACCTCGGTCACGAAGGACCCGGCCGTACGGACGGCGTTGGCCGGATCGGAGAAGTACGCGAAGTAGCCCGCACGGGACCGGTTGGCCCGGCCCCGCCGGGCCGAGACCGACAACACCAGCGCCAGTTGGTCGGCGCCGCCGCTGAACAGGTTGCCCCGGCTCGCCCCGTCCAGGGTGAGCAGTCCGCCGTCCCCGGTGCGCCCGATGGCCCTCCGCTGGAGCTCGGCGGCGCTGGTCGGCCGGTTGCAGACCATCACCTCGCCGGTGTCCTTCTCGTACCAGCGGAAGGCCGGCACATCGAAGTTGGAGCCGTGCAGGATCCCGAGCTGGCTGGCACCGGTCTGGCTCGACCAGTCCGTACGCCAGGAGCGGGCGCGGTGGCTGCCGTCCAGCAGGCCGGCCACGGTGGGCATCAACCCGTCGGCGCACGCGCGGCGCAACGCCTCGTACCCCACCCCGTCCAGCTGGAGCATGAGCAGGCCCGGCGGGGCCTGCCCGCCCCGGGCCGGGCCCGCCCGGCCCTGCCTGCGGCGGCGCCGGTCGGCGAGCCGGTAGAGCCGCCGCCGGTAGGCCTCGTCGTCGCGCACGGCGAGTGCGGTGGAGGTCGCCGACGCCACCGCGGACATCACGGCGGCGACGACCACCGCGGTCTCGGGGGCCACCTCGCTCCGGCCGTCCGGGATCAGGCTGAGCGCTATCAGCAGGAGCGAACCGTTGAGGAAGAAGACGAGCAGCCCGAGCACCAGCGCGGGCACCAGCAGCAGGGCCCGGACGAGCACCGGCCAGACCAGCGCGCTCAGCAGACCGAAGGCCCCGGCGGCCCAGGCGGCGGTCAGCCCGATCTGCGTGATGCTGTCGCCGTCGTCGGACTGCAGCCGGAAGTCCGGCAGGATCCCGGCCAGGGCGAGCATCGTAAGGGTGGACACGGCCCACACCAGGAGCACCCGCACCAGGGCACTGCCCGCGGTCCGCCACCGTCCTCGCCCCACGCCGCCACCTCCCGCGAGCCCGCTCCCGCCTTCCAGGCTCGCACAGCCCGGCGCGCCCGGTCGGGCGAAGGGGAAGGCGCACAGGGGTGCGGAGCGGGCGGGTCGGGGCGCGTCGGATGTCCGGCGTCAGGGTGCCAGGCTCAGGCGTCAGGCGTCAGGTGCCGTCGTAGCCGGCGGTCGGCATGGACAGCCTGCGGTGCACCTCGGCCTTCATCGCCGACGTGTAACGGGGCTCCTCGCCCCCGGCCGTCTCCAGCCGTACGCCGCGCCGCTCGCACTCGGCGGTGAACTCCTCGACGGAGCGCAGCGCGCGGGCCAGCACCCGGTCGTTGGCGGCGACGAAGAGGTCGACCTGCCCGGTGTCGACGTCGGACCAGAGCCCGCAGTGGTCGGCGCGCAGCCCGTAGACCAGCAACTGCTTCGTCACGACGTAGCCCCGGTCGGCGGCCCAGCGCGCGCACATGGCGTGCTGACCGCGGGTGTCCACGGCGAACGGGTCGGCGTCGAGGTCTTCGAGCGGGGCCAGGCTGGTGATCGCGGCCACGCGCAACTCTTCCATGCCGCCGGACCCTACTCCGATACTCCCGCGTAGAGGAGGGGGCGGCCGAGATCCGATTCCGAGCGGCCGCGCGGGGCAGACTCCAGGATGTGTCTTGTCGGCCCTGACCGGCAAGAGACCCCCTGGTGCCGTGACCCGGTGAACCTTTCCGGTCACAGCACTAGGCTCGTGAACGACGCGCGAGGGAGGGAGGGCCGGGTGCCGGTGGAGATCACCTGGTGGGGTCATGCCACGTGCACCGTCGAGGACTCCGGGGTCCGGCTGCTCACGGACCCGCTGTTCGCCCGGCGGCTCGCGCACCTGCGGCGGCGGCGCGGGCCGGTCCCTCCGCCCGAGGCGGCGGCCGCCGACGTGGTACTGGTCTCCCATCTGCACGCCGACCACCTGCATCTGCCGTCGCTGGCCCGGCTCGCGCCCGGCACCCGGCTGCTGGTGCCGCGCGGGGCGCGCCGGGCCGTGCCGGGGCTGGCGCGCGTCGCCGGGCTGCGCGGGCTGGCCGTGACGGAGCTGGTGCCGGGCGAGGAGGTCCCCGTACGGGACGGCCTACGGGTCCGGGCGGTCGGCGCACGGCACGACGGGCGGCGGCTGCCGTTCGGGCCGCGCCTGTGCCCGGCGCTCGGGTACGTGGTGCAGGGCGCGGCGCGGACCTACTTCGCCGGGGACACCGGGCTGTTCGACACGATGGCCGAGGAGGTCGGGCCGGTGGACGTGGCCCTGCTGCCGGTGGGCGGCTGGGGGCCCTACCTCGGCCCGGGGCACCTGGACGCGGGGCGGGCGGCGCAGGCGCTGGCCCGACTGGCGCCAGCGGCGGCGGTTCCGGTGCACTACGGGACGTACTGGCCCGTCGGGATGGACGCGGTACGGCCGCATGAATTCCACGCGCCGGGCGAGGAGTTCGAGCGGCTCGCGCGGCGACTGGCGCCCAAGGTGACCGTCCGGGTGCCGGCGCACGGCGAGCGGGTGCGGCTGCCGTGACATGGCGCGAGCTCGCGGCGGCCGCCGGGCAGGTACCACCGGAGAGCACCCAGCAGGCGGTCGGGTACCCGGCGCTGTTCCTGCTGGTGGCGCTGGGTGCGCTGGTCCCCGTCATCCCGACGGGCGCACTGGTGAGTTCGGCGGCGGTGGTGGCCTTCCACCACCAGTCGCCGCCCTACGGGGTGCTGCTGGTGTTCGCCGTGTCGGCGGTGGCGGCGTTCACCGGGGACATGACGCTGTACTGGCTCGGGCAGCGCGGGGTGCGCTCACGGGGCGGCTCGCGCTGGCTGGAGGCGCTGCGCGGCCGGGCCACACCGGAGCGGCTGGAGCAGGCGCGGACGCGGCTCGACGAGCACGGGGTACTGGTCCTGGTCCTGTCGCGACTGGTCCCGGCGGGCCGGATCCCCGTGATGCTGGCCTGTCTCCTGGCGCAGATGCCGCTGCGCCGCTTCGCCCGCGGCGACGCCCCGGCCTGCCTGGCCTGGGCGGCGACGTACGGCCTGATCGGCATCCTGGGCGGCACGCTCTTCGCGGAGCCGTGGAAGGGCGTGGCCATGGCGGTCGGCCTGGCCCTCGCGATCAGCGCGGGGCCCCCGCTGTGGCGCCGGCTGTGGCCGAAGCCGTGAACCGGCCCCGGCCGACGCCCACCGGCCGCTACCGGCCCCCGCCGTGTCCCGGTCGCGCGGCGGCCGGCGGGAAGGAGAGGCCCGTCGGCGTGTCGAGGCCGGTGAAGGCGAGCGTGACCTGTCCGCCGCCCGTCTCACGGACCCGTACCACCCGGTTGTTGAAGCCGTCGGCCACGTAGAGGTCGCCGGAACCGTCGAGCGCGAGACCCAACGGGGAGTTGAGGCCGGTGACGGGCACGGTGCTCTGCGCACCGCCGCCCGCGGCCAGCTTCACCACGCGGTTGTTGCCGCTGTCGGCGACGTAGAGGTCACCGGCGGCGTTCAGGGCC
The DNA here is from genome assembly GCF_041106355.1 of Streptomyces sp. BF23-19. Classification (NCBI taxonomy): domain Bacteria; kingdom Bacillati; phylum Actinomycetota; class Actinomycetes; order Kitasatosporales; family Streptomycetaceae; genus Streptomyces; species Streptomyces sp. BF23-19. The sequence continues at coordinate 22,546 of NZ_JBGBPT010000066.1, forward strand.
AGTCCGGTCGGCTGGGAGAGACCGGTGGTGGGCACGGTGGTCTGGCCGCTCCCGTCCACGGCCACCTTGACGACGCGGTCGTTGACGAAGTCGGAGACGTACAGCTCCCCGCCGGGCGCCCACGCCAGCCCCCAGGGATGCAACAGCCCGGTGGTGGGGACGGTCGTCCGGGTCCCGCCGCCGGCCGGCACCTTCACGATCCGGTCGTTGAAGCTGTCGGCGATGTAGAGGTTCCCGGCCGGGTCGACGGCGAGCCCCAGCGGGCGCGACAGGTCGGCGGTGGGCACGACGGCCTGCTCCCCGCCGTTCGGGGGCAGCACGAGGACCCGGTTGTTGCCGTTGTCGGAGACGTAGAGGCGGCCCGCGGCGTCCCAGGCCATGCCGGTCGGCCGCACCAGGCCGTCGAAGGGGACGGTGCTCTGGTCACCGCCGTCCGCGGGCAGGGACACCACCCGGTTGCGTCCAGTGAATACCTGCGCGAGGACCGCCGCAATTCGTCTCGATCCGATCGGCCGGATGCGAATATCGCCGGCTACCCCGTCTCTGCGCGGCCCCCGTCGGGCAGGACTTTCGGCGGTATCCAGCCCCACGGCCCGATTTTGCCGGCAAGGCGCACCGCATGAGGGTATTTCGGGCAGATCCTGGCTGTTTCCGGTGCCCGCCGACGGCAGCCTGGACCTCAAGTGCGGTTGAGTTCATAGGGTCTTGCCCAGCGCACCACACCACAGCGCACCGCACCACACCGCAACGCACCGCCAACGGGGAGTCGATCCGCCATGGAGTACTCGCACGACGACGCCGAACTGATCCGCCAGCCCATCGGCTACTGGAGCTGGGCCGCCTACGACGCGGTCGTCAACCGCACCCGCGGCGCCCTCGCCGAGCTCGGTACCACCCAGCCGCAGTGGTGGATCCTGGCCCGGGTCGCCCTGGCGGGCGATGAGATCAGGACCCGGGACGAGCTGACCGAGACCCTGCGGGGCTACCTCGCGGTGGGCGAGGAGGCGCTGTCCGAGGAGTTGGACACCGTCGTCGTCCGGGGCTGGATCACCCAGGACAGCGCAGGGCGCCTGGAGCTGACCCCTGAGGGGCGGGAGTTCTACGACAAGGCCGCGACCCTGCAGGGGGACCTGTGGGACGAGCGCCACGCGGGGATCTCCGACGAGGAGTACCTGATCACCCTCAAGGTGCTCCAGCGGTTCGTCCACAACGTGGGCGGCCGGGCCTGGCACCACTGAGCCGTCCGACGGAGCCGCGTCACGCCCCCGCCTCCGCCTTCGCCTCTGCCCCGTCCCCGGCCCCGGCCCCGGACCCGGCCGGTTCCGGGGCCGGTGTGCGGGAGGCGCCGATCGGCAGGTCCCAGGTCCTCGCGGGGCAGGCCGGCCCGGGCCCAGGCGGCCAGGGGGCGGTGCACGGGTTCCATGACCGGCTCCGTGGAGGCGGAGGGGTCAGGGGCGGGTGCGGCGGCGTCCGTCCGGTCCCTCATCGCGAAGTCTCCGTTCACCGGGGTCGGGTGGTCAGGCCAGCCCGGCCAGGACTGATCCGAGGAGTTCCAGGGAGTCGCGTACGTGCGCGAGCGCGAGCGGATCGCGTGCGGTGAGCGCCGCCAACCGCTCCTGCGGGGTGGCGCCCAGCAGCGGCCCGGTGGACAACCGCACGCGCAGCGCGCCCAGTTCGTCGGCGAACCGCTGCCCGCCGGGCGTGGGCACGCCGAGCCGGCCGCCGAGCCAGTCCTCCAGTTCCATCGCGTCGCCCACTCCGTGCCGGGCGAGGCCGGCGCGCAGCGGGGTGAGGTCGGCGTACAGGTGCCGACCGGCCTGCGGGGGCCGGGCCAGGGCCCCGGCCGCGAGCAGCCGCCGGTGCGCCTCGGCGGCCACCACGCCGTGCAGGGCGGCGGCGGCGTACGCGCGCCCGGCGACGGCGTCGGGTTCGTCGAGGGCGTGCGCGGCGGCCCCCGCGACGGGTCCGGCGACCATCGCTCCGGTGGCGGTGAGCACGTCGAGGGTACGGGCGCGCAGCCAGGTCCCGCGCGGGGTGTCGGGGAAGCGGGCGACGGCGGCGGGCCAGCCGGCCGGCAGCATCGCCCCGGACAGGTCGACGAGGACGGCCGCCTGATCGGGGAGCATCTCGGCGGGGCTCAGGACCAGGGTGTCGTGGGGCCGGTGGACGGTGTCGCGCCAGCTCTCGTCGCTGACGACGAACAGTCCGGCGGATTCGGCGGCCTCGCAGGCCTCGCGCACCATCTCGGGCGGCGGCACGGTCGCGGTGGGGTCGTCGGCGACCGACAGCAGGAGCACGCGCGGGTCACCGCCTTCGGCGCGCACCCGCCGTACCGTCTCCAGCAGGGCGTAGGGGTCGGGTACGCCGCCGCACTCGGCCGGGGTCGGCACGTGGTAGGCCCGCCGGCCCAGCAGCCGGACCTGCGGGGTCCACCAGGCGGGACAGGGCCGGGGCAGCATCACGTCTCCCCCGTACGCCCCGAGCAGGGCCAGGAGCAGCGCGGGGGCTCCGGGTCCCGCGGCGACGTTCTCGGGGGCGGTGGGGAGCCCGCGTCGCCCCCAGTGTCGACAGGCGGCCTCCCGTACGGCCTCGCCGCCGCCCAGCGGTTCGGGGGCGGCGCGTCCCGCGGCCGCGGCGAGGACGGAGACCAGCTCGGGGAGCACGGGCAGGCCGGGCTGGGGGGCGGGTGGGCCGTACCGGACCGGGCCGCGGCCCTCCGCCGCCGTGCGCTGCATCCCCGCCACCGCTTCCCGCCTTCCGCGCTCGCCCTGCCAGGCCCGCCGGGCCCCGCGAAGCCCCGCGCTGCCGCACGACACCCCGCCAGACCTGACCTTTATACGATTATTTGAGGCGGTACGCCTGTTGTGCGGGACGCGGATCGCGGGACGCGGGACGCGGATCGCGGGACGCGGGACGCGGATCGCGGGACGCGGGATGCCCGCCCGGCGGCGCGTCAGCCCTTGCGCCCGACCATCGCGAGGAGCCTGGTCTGCGCGTCCGCGCCCGCCGGGACCTCCACCGGCTCGGCGTACGCGCCACTGGCCGCGAGCCCGTCGGCGTACGGCATGATCTCCTTGATCGAGAACTCGACGAGGCTGTCGGGCAGTCGGTCCGCGGCGCCGATGCCCCGGGCGAGGTCCCAGGTGTGCACGACACAGTCGGCGGTCAGCTCCGAGCAGTACGCCGACCCGAGCGCGGGACCGTACGACAGCCGCACGGTCCGGTCCATCGCGCCGGACGCGGCGAAGGCGGCGTGCGCGGCGGCCGAGGCCCGGTCCCAGGCCGCGACCGGGTCGTCGCCCAGCACGTCCCCGGAGAACCTGCCCTCCAGCTCCTCGACGGTCCGCCCCTCGGCGACCAACGGCGGGATCCAGAGCTGCTCCGCGGTGACGTGGTTGACGAGCTCCCGCACGTTCCATTCCGTGCACGGGGTCGGCTCTCCCCACTGGTCGCCGCGGACGTCACGCACCCGCTCGCCGAACAGCCTCAGCGCCTCGGCGTGCCGTTCGAGCAGCGCGTCCGTCATGCCCCTCACCGCCCTCTGCCATGGGGATGTGTCCCCCTGCAGCCACTCTCCTCGCACCACCATCGCCCTGCCACCGCCCCACCCGATCCCCTTGACACACAAGGCATCTGCCCACATGTCAAAACAGCTATCTCAGATGGCGAACTGATCGTCTACGGTGGGACCAACGCTTCGACGAGGAAACGAGGAGGGGGCCGGTCATGACCGACGCCAGGGGAACCGCCGCCGAGGAAACCGTCACCGAAGAGACCGCCGTCAAGGAGACCGCCGTCTACACGCACGGCCACCACGAGTCGGTGCTGCGCTCGCACCGCTGGCGCACCGCCGAGAACTCCGCCGCGTACCTGATCGGCGAGCTGCGCCCGGGGATGCGGGTGCTGGACGTCGGCTGCGGCCCGGGCACGATCACCGCGGACCTGGCGGAACTGGTCGCCCCGGACGGCCACGTCACCGCCGTCGACGCCGCCGAGGACGTCCTGGAACAGGCCCGCGCGCACGCCGCCGAGCGCGGCCTGGGCGACGTCGTGTCCTTCGCCGCCGCGGACGTCCACGCGCTGGACTTCCCGGACGACTCCTTCGACGTGGTCCACGCCCACCAGGTGCTGCAGCACGTCGGCGATCCGGTACGGGCGCTGCGCGAGATGCGGCGGGTGTGCCGGCCGGGCGGGATCGTGGCCGCGCGCGACGCCGACTACGCGGCGATGACCTGGTACCCGGCCGCGCCGGGCCTGGACGACTGGCTGGGCCTGTACCGGCGGGTGGCACGCGCCAACGGCGGCGAACCTGACGCGGGCCGTCACCTGCGGGCCTGGGCCCGGCAGGCCGGTTTCGCGGACGTGACCTCCTCGGCGAGCGCCTGGTGCTTCGCCACCCCGGAGGAGATCGCCTGGTGGTCGGCGCTGTGGGCGGACCGTACGCAGGCCTCCGCCTACGCGGCCAATGCCACCGGCGGCGGCCACGCGACGGCTGCGGAACTGGCGGCGGTCGCCGAGGCCTGGCACGCCTGGGGCGCGGACCCCGACGCGTGGTTCTCGGTCCTGAACGCCGAGATCCTGTGCCGAGCCTGACGCGGTAGGAACTGGAATGTGGGAGTGTCGGTGGCTTGATATAGCGTGCGCACGTCAATGAACACGTCACGCACATCGGGGGACACACCCATGACCCATCCGCCGCAGCCAGGCACCAACCCGTACGGCCAGCCCGGCCAGCCCGGCCAGCCCAACCCCTACGGCCAGCCCGGCCGGCCCGGCCCTTACGGCCAGCAGTCGCCGCAGGGACAGCAGCCCCAGCAGTGGGCCGCGCCGCCGGCGCCGCCGACCCGGCGCGGGGGCATGGGCGTCCTGAAGATCCTCAAGATCATCGGCGTCGTGGCCGTCCTCATCGCCGTCGGTGTGGGCTACTTCCTGAGCCAGGACGACGCCGACCACGCCAAGGCCGGCGACTGCCTGAAGAACAACGGGACCCAGATCTCGCCCGACCTGCAGGTGGTCGAGTGCGGCGGCGCCACCGCCGAGTACAAGGTGGTCCAGGTGCACCAGGACACGCTGGACACCGCCAAGTGCGAGAACGTCTCCGACATCGGCTACCAGGAGCAGACCAGCGGCGGCCGGCGCTCTTCGGGCAAGAAGTTCGTGCTCTGCATCGACAAGATCAAGAAGTAGGCGGCCGCATCCGGAAGTCGTAGCGCGCGGGCAGCGGGCAGTCGGTGAGGGAGGACCAGACGTCGGCGAGGGTCTCCTCACCCTCCCGCAGGTCCGGGAGTTCGAACCCGTCCTCGAAGACCCGACGGGCCGCCCGCACATGGCCCTCGGCCGCGAGCAGCCGGGCCGCGAGGAGCCGGAAGCGGCCCTGCTCACGCAGAACGGGCCGCAGCCGGTCCCAGACGGCCCGGGCCTCGGGCAGCCGGCCCGCCGCGAGGAGGGCGGCCATCGCCTCCTGGCCGAGCGCCGACTCCGCGGCGGACCACGGCTCGCCGCCACGGCTCTCCACGGCCAGGTCCTCGAAGGCCGCCGCGAACCCGTCGGCCGCCCGCGCCGCGTCGCCCGCCAGGGCGTCCGCCATCGCCATGCACCGCAGCAGCGGCCACCGCGAGGGGGCCAGCGCCAGCCCGCGCTCCCAGCTGCGTACCGCCTGGGCCACGTCCCCGGCATGCCACTGGGCCACGCCCAGGTGGTACTCCGTCAGCGGATCCGCCGGGGCCGTCTCCAACATGTCCCGCCAATGCGCGGCGACCAGGCTCGGCCCCGGCGGGACCACCCGGCGCGGGGCCGGCAGGGCGCCCGTGCGCCAGAGCTGGAGCCACGGCTCCTGCTCCTCCTCGAGCAGGTCCTCCCCGAAGGGGGTGCCGGGCAGTTCGAAGCGCCCGCACAGCAACTCCAGCGCGCCCCAGCCCGAGCCCCGGGCCAGCCGCTCCCCCGGCTCGGTGTCGGCGCTGCCGCGCCACGCCTCGTACGCCGCCTCCACCCGCTCCCGTGGCAGTACGACCTCCAGCGCGCTCTCGGCCGCGCCGCGGGCCGCCGCCCAGTCCGCGCCGTGCACCTGCGTCGGCTCCGCCGACAGCGGCCCGTACGCCTCCAGCCAGCTGAATTCCGCCCCGCCCTCCAGCCGTACGTGCTCCAGCTGGGTCCGGGCCAGCCCCGCCTGGATCTCCGCGTAGCCGCCGGTGCCCGGCTCGGTCAGCCACTCCTGCCAGCGCCGGCCGCCACCGCCCGCGCCCCATACGAACAGCTTGCGCCCGCGCAGCCGCGCGGTGGAGGTCTGCACGAGACCGTGCCCGGCCGCGTCCAGGGAGGCGATCCAGGGCCGGGCGCCGTCCGGGACCTCGTAGAAGAAGTCGGCCGGATACTCGCCGCGCAGCGGGTACGTGCGGTCCGTACCCTCCCACTCCGGTACGGGGACGCGGCGCAGGGCGCGCTCGTAGCCGAAGTGCCAGGCCTCGTCGGCGGGGGCGAGCACGCGGGTGCCCGCGTCCTCCGGGACGGCGATGTTGGACCACCAGTACACGGGGGCGGGCCGTTCGTGCGGGTTGCGGACGCGGACGCCGACGTAGAGGAACTCCGAGTCCCGCGGCAGCCACAGGTCCACCTGGAAGGGCAGGTCACGCAGCCGCTCCCACTCCCACAGCCGGACCATCACACCCCCGTCCGGGGCCGGGACGAGCGCGGCGTGCACCGGGGCGCAGGACAGGGTGGTGTGCCCGGTCGCGCCGGTGTTCCACTCGATGCCGCCGGAGAACCAGGCGCCGTTGAGCGCGAAGTTGGCGGGCTGGAACACCGGGTTGCGGTAGAGGAGTTCCCGCCCGGTCGGCAGGTGCACGAGCGAGTGGACGCGCCCGCCCAGGCCCGGGAGCACCGTCACCCGGAGGTGGTCGTTCTCGATGACGATCGACTCGAACTCCCGCTCCGCGCGCTGCCGTCCGTACCCGTCGCGGATCCGTACGGGCAGCAGTGAACGCAGTGGCTCGTAGCCGATCTGCCGTGCCATGTCGCGCGGCATCCCTTCGCGCGCACGCTCGTCCAGCGCGTGCGCCTCGTCGGGCGCGCGCAGGGCGGGCAGCGGGTTGTCCGCGCCCAACGGGGCGGCGGGGAGGGTCAGTGCGGCGCGTCGGACGGTGGTGGCCATGAAGGAAATGGAACACGCCACGGCGGCCGGTGCACAGGGGTTCCGCGGATCACCACCGGTCAGGATTACGCAAAGGCGCCCGCGACCAGGTCGGCGAGGAGGGCGCCCGCACGTCCGTCCGGGTCCAGGTCCGGGTCGTAGATCGTGACGTTGAGCCCGGCGCAGCGCGGCGAGCCCACCAGGACGGCGAGCAGTTCGGCGAGTTCGTCGGGGAGCAGACCTCCGGGGTCGGGGCTGTCCACGGCCGGCATGACGCTCGGGTCCAGCACGTCGGCGTCCAGGTGCACCCAGAACCCGGCGGTCTCCGGCGGGTGCAGCCCGTCCAGCGCCGCCCGGGCCACCGGTCCGGCGCCGCGTCGGCGGATGTCCCCGACGGTGGCCACCGGGATCCGGGCCGCGTGCAGCTCGGCGAGGTCCGGGTCGCCGTCGCGCAGCCCGAACAGCCGTACGTCCTCGTCGCGCAGGTAGGGGCCGCGCCCCTCCAGGTCGGCGAGGTCCGCCTGGCCGCGGCCGGTGGAGAGGGCCAGCTCCTCGCCGCCGGCGGCGCCGACGGGCCCGTTCACGGCCTCGTTGCCGGGGTGGCGGAAGTCGGCGGAGCCGTCGATCGCGGCCAGCCCGTAGCGCCCGAGGCGGCGCATGGCGAGGGCCGCGCCGAGCTGGATGGAGCAGTCACCGCCGAGCACGACGGGGAACTCCCCGGCGCGCAGGTGCTGTTCGATCCGGTCGGCGAGGGTGACGGTGTACGCGGCGAGGGCCTCGGCATGGAACACGCCGTCGCCCTCCCGCCAGTCCCCGCGGTCGTAGCGCGGCGGCACCACCACCCCGCCCTCGATGGCACCGAGCCGGGCGAGCAGGCCTTGCTCGCGCAAGGCCCCGGCGAGCTTGTAGACACCGGGTACGGTGCCGGGCGCGGGCGGTCGCAGCCCGAGGTTGGAGGGGGCGTCGAGGAGCACGAGGGTTCGCATGCCCTCATCCTGTGCGACAGGCCCCCTCGGAGCCCGGCATTTCCCCGGCGCAGCCGCACGCGACCCGCCGCGTCACCGGTTCCCGTGGCCCTCCACCGGGTCGCGGATCAGCGCGGACGGGGCATCGACCTGATGCCGGCGCGGCCGTGCGACGAGCGTCAGCGCCACGAACCTCGATCGCTCGAGGTGAGTTCTGCGACAGCCGCGTCCTGGACGTTCTCGATGTCGCGCATGTAGGGCGCGGCATTCGGATCGTGCGTGCAGAAGGTGACGGTGGCCGTCAGGAGGTCGTCGTTCGCCCCACCGAGGGAAAGGATGAGGTACGCCCGCACGTCCCGGTCCCCGAACCTCCGTTCCGCCTCGACGAGACAGGCGAACGCATAGGCCAGGCATCGCCTGAGGAGGGGGCCGGTCCGTTCGGACTCCGCCGCCGGAAGGTCGTGGTCGGTCATGCCGCGTCCGTTGATCGACGTCTCCTCCTGGAGCACATCGCCGTACGAACGGGTGAACTCGGGCACGAGGCCGCTCAACACCCGGGCGCCGTTGGGCGTGTACGACCAGCCCTCGGCCGCCACCTCGCGGAACATGGGCGGAACGTCGTCGGCCGTGAGTTCCCCGAAGGGGAACTCCGCCAGCAGCCTGCTCATCTTGTCGTTGCGTTTCATGACCATCCCTCACCGGGCGCGGCGAGGGCCCTTCCTGATCGCGGCGGTGACTCCCGGCTCACTCCTGTCGAGCAGTCCTCGCCGTCGGCGTTCCGTGACGGACCCTACACATTCCGATCGACACCGCCGCCGGACGGTGGCACCATCGCCGCGTGATCATGGACGAGACGACGAAGACGACGGTGCTCCGCCAGGCCGCGGTGAACAACGCAGCGTGGTGCGACGGGGTCTGTCGGGCGCACGGGTTGACGCCCGGCTACGACGGCGAGCGGCTGTGGTTCAGCACGCGGCGGACTCCGCCGATGTATCCCGATGCCGTGACCCTGGAGCCGGCCGTGTCGGCGGGGAGCGTGGTCCAGGGTGTCGACATCGCCTCCCCCGGCTGCTCCGTGAAGGACAGCTTCGCCGACCTGGACCTCGCCGGGGACGGCTTCGAGGTCCTGTTCGAGGCGCAGTGGATCCATCGGCCCGCCGGGGCGCCGCTCCCCGAGGCGGAGGCGGCCGGGCCGGCGTGGTCCGAGGTCGCGGACGCCGAGGAACTGGCGGCCTGGGAGGCCGCCTTCGACGACCACGGGGGCGACCGACTGTTCCGGCCGGCTCTGCTGCGCGACGGGATCGTCTTCCTGGCCGGGCGCGCCGAGGGGCGGATCGTCGCCGGGGCCGTGGCGAGCACCGGCGGTGGCGTCGTCGGCGTGTCCAACCTGTTCGGCGCCGCCTGGGCGGGTGTCCTCGGTGCGGTCTCCGACCGCTGGCCGGAGCTGGACGTGGTCGGCTACGAGCACGGGGAGGACCTGGAGGCGGCGGTCCGGGCCGGGTTCACGGCGATCGGACCGCTGCGGGTCTGGCTTTTGGCTCGGTGATCAACTTCGAGTGCGACTGAAGCGTCGCCGCGCCGGCCGGCGTCCTCGTCGTCAACCTCGTGCTGCACGTCCCGCAGGCCACGGTGGCCTGGATCTCTCTGGTCGTCGGCCTGCACTTCTTCGGTCTCGCGGTCGTCTGGCGCATGCCGGCGCTCCGGCTGCCGGCGACCGCGATGGCCGCCTGCGGCGCCGCCGGTCTGGTCCTGGCCGCCTGCAGGGCCTCCCTCGCCGTCATCGCGGCCGTCGCGGGCATCGCCCCCGGCGCCCTGCTGCTCGGCTCCGTCGCCCGGAGCCCGCGCGCCCGCTAGTGCTGTGACCGGAAAGGTCCACCGGGTCACGGCGCCCGGTACGGCACCTCGCCGCGTTGTCGGACCACGGAAGTACGTCCGGTACGGCGCGCGGCCCTCCGCCTTGCGATGCACCGCACCGGACACCGCGACCCGGCAAACCTCTCCGGCCACAGCACTAGCCGTCCAGCTCCAGCCGTGGAACGTCGGTGCGTTCGATGCCGAAGACCTGCGCGTACAGGGAGAGTTCGGCCTCCAGCGCGCGAACCATGGTGTCCGCCCGGCGGAAACCGTGGCCCTCGCCCTCGAAGGTCACGTACGCGTGCGGCACCGGTTCCGGGCGCCCCCGCAGGGCGTCGAGCAGCCGTTCCGCCTGGGCCGGCGGGCAGATCGGGTCCTCCAGTCCCTGGAGGAGGACGAACGGCGCCGTGATCCCGTCGGCGCGGGCCACCGGGGAACGCTCGCGGCTGAGTACGGCCAGGGTCTGCGGCGGTCCGGCCAGGCTCTCGACGTAACGGGATTCCAGGTCGTGCGTCTCCTCGGCGAAGCCCAGCAGGTCCAGCACCGGATAGATGATCGCGGCGCACGCGTACAGGTCGGTGGCGGCGAGCGAGGCCGCGGCGGTCCAACCGCCCGCGCTGCCACCGCGGATGGCGAGCCGGGCCGGGTCGGCGGTGCCCTCGGCGGCCAGCGCGCGAGCCACCGCCGCGCAGTCCTCCACGTCCACCACGCCCCACTGCTCACGCAGCCGCTCCCGGTAGGCGCGGCCGTAGCCGGTGGAACCGCCGTAGTTCACCTCGACCACGCCGATGCCGCGCGAGGTGAAGTAGGCGATCTGCAGGTCGAGTACGGGCGGCACGTGGTCGGTGGGTCCGCCGTGCGCCCACACCACGTACGGGGGCAGTTCGTCGGCGGCGGCCCGGCAGGCCGGGTGGTGCGGCGGGTAGACGTACGCGTGGATCTGGCGGTTGTCGGGGCCGAGGAAGGTGCGGCTCTGCGGCTCCGGATAGTAGGCGGGGTCCACCGGGTCCGGACGCTGCGCGCCGACCGCCCGGGCGTGCCCGGTGGCGGTGTCCAGCTCGACCACCTCGTACGCGCTGCGCGGGCTGGCGGCGACCCCGTAGACCCGGGTGCCGTGCACGGCGAGGGTCGGCTGCCAGGCGGTCCACGGCCCGGCGGCGTCCACGAGGTCGCCGCTCTCCGGGTCGAGGATGCCGAGCACGGAGGAGCCCTGTCCGTGCAGGACGGCGACGAGCCCGGCCCCCGAGCCCGCGGTGTGCGGGGTGTCCCCGGGGAGCGGTGCGAGCCAGCGCAGCCCCGGCTTCCACAGCGCTCCGCCGAACTCCTCCTCCCGCGGGCAGAGGTTGATCGCCCAGCCGGTCCGCGGATCCACGCTGTACGGGTTCCACCAGCCGCCGCGGTCGCTGACCGCGAGGAGGTTGCCCTCGGCCGTCCACTCGACCTGGGCGACGGCCTCGTCGGGGCCGCCCAGCACGGTCCGGGCGTCCGCGAGCTCCCCGCCTCCGGTGACCTCCGCGACCCGCAGCTCCGTACCGTCCCACGGCATCCGCGGGTGGTCCCACACCAGCCAGGCGGCCCGCCGGCCGTCCGGGGAGAGCCGGGGCCCGGTGGTGAACCGGTACCGGTCGTGCGTCAGCTCCCGCACCGCGCCGCGGTTCCCGGCCGCCGAGCCGTCCAGCGGTACGGCGGCCAGCACGCGGCGCACATCGGTCGGGCCGGGCCCGGTGAACTCCTCCAGCACGCACCACACCTCGCCCCCGCGCAGCACCGGGTCGGCCCAGCGCAGGCCGCCGCCGGTCCGGGAGACCGGGGTGAGGGGCCGCGGCTCGGGGCCGCCGGGCGCGTCGGGCTCGTACGCGTACAGCCGCTGGTCGGCGAAGTGGACGAAGACCAACAAGGGTCCACCGGCGGGCCGTTCGGCGCCGGCCCAGGGCAGGCCGCCGTACTCGGTGACGCGGCTGCGTACGTTCCACGGGGCGGGCAGTTCGGTGATCTCGGGCCCGCCGTCGGCGAGGCGGCGGCGCACCAGGGTGCGGCGGCCGGCCTCCTCGGGCCTGGGTTCGGTCCACCACACCTCGGGGCCGACCGTGCCGAGGTACTCGGGCCGCCCGTCGAGGGAGGCGGCGAGGCCCGCGTCGAGGGGTGAGGGCCAACTGCCGTAGGGCCGGGTCGTCGCCGCCATCACCGGGCCCCGCTCACAGGGTCCGCAGCGCGTGGTCGAGGACGCGGACGCCGAAGTGCAGGGCGTCGACGGGCACCCGCTCGTCGACGCCGTGGAAGAGCGCCCAGTAGTCGAAGCCGGGCGGCAGCCTCAGCGGGGAGAAGCCGTAGCCGGTGATGCCGAGGCGGGAGAACTGCTTGGCGTCGGTGCCGCCCGCCATGCAGAAGGGGATGACGTGGCCGTCCGGGTCGAACCGCTCGACCGACTCGCGCAGGATCCCGTACGTCCGCCCGTCCACGGGGGCCTGCAGGGCGACCTCCCGGTGGTGGAACTCCCACCGCACGTCGGGGCCGGTGAGGGCGTCGAGGGTGGCGATGAACTCGGCCTCACCGCCGGGCACGGTCCGCCCGTCGACGTAGCCGGTGGCGTGCTCGGGGATCACGTTGAGCTTGTAACCGGCGCTGAGCATCGTCGGGTTGGCGCTGTTGCGCACGGTGGCGCGGACCAGGGCGCCGGCCGGGCCGAGTGCGTCGAGGAGCGCGTCTACGTCGAGGCCCGGCCGGTGCGGGTCCACCGACAGGCCTTGCAGGGCGGCGAGTTCGGTGATGCAGGCGGTCACGGTGTCCGTGAGGCGGACCGGCCATTCGTACTCACCGATCCGCGCGACGGCGGCGGCGAGCCGGCTGACGGCGTTGGCCCGGTTGGGCTTCGAGCCGTGACCGGCGGTGCCGTGCGCGGTCAGCTTCAGCCAGGCGGTGCCCCGTTCCCCGGCCGCGATCGGGTAGAGGGCCCGGGCGCCGGGCCCGCCGTGCACGGTGAAGGCCCCGGACTCGCCGATGCCCTCGGTGCAACCTTCGAAGAGGTGCGGGTGGTGGTCGGCGAGGAAGCCGGCGCCGTCGACCGCGCTGTCCTCCTCGTCGGCGGTGTAGGCGATCACGATGTCCCGGCGCGGTTTCACTCCCGCGCGCGCCCAGGCCCGTACGACCGCCAGGACCATCGCGTCCATGTTCTTCATGTCGACGGCGCCCCGCCCCCAGACCACCCCGTCGCGTACCTCGCCGGAGAAGGGGTCCACGCTCCAGTCGGCGGCCTCGGCCGGGACCACGTCGAGGTGGCCGTGGACGAGGAGGGCCTCGGCGGAGGGGTCGGTGCCCTTGATCCGGGCGACCACGTTGGTACGGCCGGGCGTGCGCTCCAGCAGGAGCGGCTCCAGGCCGGCGGCGGCGAGGCGCTCGGCGACGTACTCGGCGGCGGGGCGCTCGCGGCAGTCGCCGCCGCCCCGGTTGGTGGTGTCGATCCTGATGAGGCCGGAGGTGAACTCGACGGCCTCGTCGAGAGCCACCGCGTCCACCACGTCCGCGGTGTTCGCGGTGTCGACGACGCCGGCAACGCGGGCGGCGGGGGCCGGGACCTCGGCGTTGATTGCGCACATGTCAGCCATACTGCTCCTCCACGGCCGCCGAGACGACCGTCGTGACCGCTTTGAAGGCCCGGATCCCCTCGTACATGGTTTCGCTGGAGTACGCGACCTTGCGCTCGCCGGACCGCTCCACGCCGGGGACCACCGTGGCGGACATCGCCAGGTGCGCGGCGTCGAACTCCAGCTCCACGGTGAAGGGGCCGCCGCGGACCGGCTCGTGCCGGACGGCCAGGGCGGTGGCCTCCTTGGCGGCGGCCCGGATGTCGGCGGCGGTACGGGCCGGGGTGCGGCACACGGCGGCGTAGCGCGAGACGTGGTCCTTGACGGCGACGGTCACTGCCGCGGGGGCGTACCCGGCGGCGTCCACGCAGGTGAGGTCGTCGCCGGTGACCAGGATGACGGGGACTCCGTACTCGGCGACGACGTGCGCGTTGAGCAGCCCCTCGCTCGCGCGCGTCCCGTCGACCCACACTCCGGTGATGGAGTTGGCGAGGTAGGTGTGGGCGAGGACCCCCTCGGAGCCGGCCCCGGTGTGGTAGCCGACGAAGGCGATGCCGTCGACGTCGCCGTGCTGGACTCCCTCGACCATGGAGAGGGTCTTGTGCCGGCCGGTGATCATTTCGGCGCGGGCGTCGAGCTTCTCCAGGAGCAGGTTGCGCATGGTCCAGTGCGCCTCGTTGATGAGGACCTGGTCGGCTCCGCCGTCGTAGAAGCCGAGGACGGCGGCGTTGACGTCGGAAGTGAACATCGCGCGGCAGCGTTCCCACTGCGGGGTTCCGGGCAGCACGTCCGCGGGCCAGGTGACGCCGGTGGCGCCTTCCATGTCGGCGGAGATGAGGATCTTCATCGGGCCCCCGGGCGGTCGGTTGCGCTCAGGGTGCCACCCTAGCCGCCGAGGCCCCCGGTGGCCGTGGGGCTCACACCCCGGCGCGGCGCGCGGTGGGTGACCCTCGGCACGCGGCCCGCCGGTGCGCGGTACAGCGGCGGCGACCCGCCGGCCCGTAGCCCTGTCGGCCCGTGGCCCCGCCGGCGCGCCCACGGCCTGCGGACCGTCGGCGCGCCGGGTTCACCCGATCCGGTGAGGCCGCGATTCCGACCTCACCGTCAACGCCGTTGCTCAGCGCTCCACTTCGGTGGCCAGGTTCTCCAGCACGGAGTCGTAGATCCGGCCGAGACCCTTGGGCGCGAAGGTGCGCTCGAAGAAGCCGCCGATGCCGCCGGCGCCGTTCCAGACGGTGGTCACCACGGCCTTGGACTTGCCCTCGCCGGCCGGGGTGACCCGCCAGGTGGTGACCATGGAGGAGTTGCGGTCCTTCTCCACCAGCTCGCCGTCGGTGGGCTCGGTGACCTCCAGCAGGCAGTCGCGCACGCGCTTGCTGGTGGCCTGCAGCTTCCAGTGCACCAGGGTGCCCTCGCCGTCGCCGCCCTCGCGCACCTCGTACTCGCTGAAGTGCTCGGGCAGCAGCTTCCCGCGGGTCCCGGTGTAGTCCGCCAGCGCGTCGAACACGGTCTCCGCGTCAGCCGCGATGATCCGCTCCGTGGTGGCCTCGACCTGCGCCATAGCTGTTCCTCCAGCAGTTGTGTCCGCTCGTCACGCCGAAGCCAACCACCTCCGGGGCGGTGGCCCAAATCCGGGTCAGACGTGGCAGCGGAGCTTGACCAGGAGCGTGTCCCCGGGCAGCTCCTCCAGGTACCCGGTCCGGGTCGTCCCCCGGAGCCAGGGCAGGGGCGGGCGGTGGACGCAGGCGTCCGGGCCGTCGCAGTCGCCGTGGACGGCGGGCTCGTCCTCCCCGTACCACCAGCCGTCGAGGGTGAGCACGTGCCGGTGCCAAGGGGTCCCGGCACTCACGGCGGCGGCGAACTCTTCCCGGCCGGTCCGGCCGACGGTCTCGGCAGCCCCCCCGTTCAGGAGGCCGCCGAGGTGGTACCCGCGGTGGGCCTCCAGCAGGGCGGCCACGCCCTCCCGGTAGGCGACGACCAGCGGCTGGGCGTCGAAGGCCGCCCCCGCCGCCTGGTCGGCCTGATGCCCGGCCCGGTACTCCTCCGGGGTCGGCCAGGGCGACTCCCACACCACACGGCGCGGCGCGGCCGGCGGGTGGCTCCGGGACAGCTCCCGCCACAGGTCCCATGCGGCCCGGGCGGTGTCCCGTGCCTCGGCCCGGATCTCGGCGAAGGCCATCGCCTCACGGGGCCCGCCGGCGCACCAGCCGGGCACACCCTCATCGCTGCGGTCGCGCACGATCCGCGGGTCGTCCTCGTACCCCGGCAACAGCTGGAGTCCGTCGCGGTGGGTGCCGTTGCCGCAGATGCCCCACGCGTCCCAGATGTCCCAGTCCTCGCCCCGCGTGAAGTCGATCTCGAAGGGGGCCATCGCCTCGGCGAGAGCCTCGTCGAGCCTGGTCCGGGCCTCGCCGGGGAGGCACACCACGATCCGCATTCCAGCCATGGCCGGAACATCGCACACCCGCCTCGATGCGATCAAAGGAATTTCGACCCGCACGATCATGGGAACGTTTGTTCTATTCTCGGCGCCAGAGCTACCGAGGGAGGCGCCTCATGCGCTGGGAGAACCTGACCGAGGGGTCCGCGGGGCCGGCCGCGCTGTTCGGAGCCGGGGCCGTCGTGACCCGCACCATCGACACCCCCGAGTTCCGGGGGATCACCTTCCACGAGGTACGCGCCCGGTCGATCGTCAACCGGGTGCCCGGCGCCTCGCGCATGCCGTTCGAATGGACCGTGAACCCGTACAGAGGTTGCAGCCACGCCTGCGTGTACTGCTTCGCCCGCAAGACGCACAGCTACCTCGACCTCGACACCGGCATCGGCTTCGACTCGCAGATCGTCGTCAAGACCAACGCCCCCGAACTGCTGCGGCGCGAGCTCACCTCGCCCCGCTGGACCGGCGCGCACATCGCCATGGGCACCAACGTCGACTGCTACCAGCGCGCCGAGGGCCGCTACCGGCTGATGCCCGGGATCATCGAGGCCCTGCGCGACCGCGCCAACCCCTTCTCGATCCTCACGAAGGGCACGCTCATCCTGCGCGACCTCCCCCTCCTGCGGGAGGCCGCCGAGGTCACCGAGGTCGGCATCTCCGTCTCGGTCGGCTTCACCGACACCGGGCTCTGGCGGACCGTCGAGCCGGGCACCCCCTCCCCCGCCGCCCGGCTCGGCGCCGTACGGACCCTCACCGACGCCGGGATCGAGTGCGGGGTGCTGATGGCGCCGGTGATCCCCTTCCTCGGGGACTCCCCGGAGCAGCTGCGGGCGACCGTACGCGCCGTGGCCGAGGCCGGCGCGACCTCCGTGACACCCCTGGTACTCCATCTGCGGCCGGGGGCGCGCGAGTGGTTCATGGCCTGGCTGGGTGCCCACCACCCCCACCTGGTCCCCCGGTACGAGCGGATGTACGCGGGCGGGTCGTACGCGCCCACCTGGTACCAGCGCCGGATCACCCGCCAAGTCCACGAACTGGCGGCCGAATTCGGCATCGGCCCGGCCCGACGGGGCGAGGCCCGCAGGATCGTCGCACCGGAGCGTCCCGACGACTCCGCGCCCGCCGGGGCCACGCAGCTCAGCCTCCTGTGACCGTCGACGCCGCCTGAACGGTCATCACATCGGGCCAATCAGCGGCCCAATCCCGCCTTCCAGGCGCGGTTTCCGGGACGATTCCGCCCAGAACCCTCGGCTGGGAGGCCCCATGCTCCACCCCTTGAAGAAGCGCGCCGCTGTCCTGCTGTCGATCTCCACCGTCGCCGCCACCGTCGCCGCCGCTCTCGCGAGCCCGGTCACGGCCGCGCCCGCCGCACCGGCCGATCCGGCCGCCCAGGCGCCGTCGCGGGCCGCGCTGCGCTGGACCGGCTGCAAGACCCCGCGCTACCCGACGCTGCAGTGCGCGTCCCTCAAGGTGCCCCTCGACCACGCACGGCCCGACGGCCGGCAGATCACCCTCGCCCTGACCCGGGTCCCGCACACCGGCCCCACCTCCCAGGGCCCGCTGCTGGTCAACCCCGGCGGTCCGGGCGGCAGCGGCCTCAGCCTCGCCGGTTACATCGCCTCCGCCCTCCCCAAGGAGGTGTCCGCCCAGTACGACGTGATCGGCTTCGACCCCCGGGGCGTCGGCAAGAGCGAGCCCACCCTGGACTGCGCGGCCGGCCACTTCAAGCCCGCCCGGCCGGACTCCGTCCCCGTGGACGAGGCCACCGAGCGGGCCAACCTGGACCGGGTGCGCTCCTTCGCCGAGTCCTGCGGGACCAAGCACGCGGACGTGCTCCCGTACATCGACACCGTCTCGGCCGCCCGGGACATCGAGGCACTGCGCGGCGCTCTGGGCGCGGAGCGGATCAGCTACTTCGGCTACTCCTACGGGACCTACCTGGGCGCGGTGTACGCCAAGCTCCACCCGGGCCGCGTGCACCGGCTCGTCCTGGACTCCGTGGTCGACCCGAGCGGGGTCTGGTACGAGGACAACCTCTCCCAGGACCTCGCCTTCGACGCCCGCCACAAGGCCTTCCTGGCCTGGGTGGCCCGGTACGACGCCACCTACCACCTGGGCACCGACCCGGCGGCGGTCGAGCGGGCCTGGTACGCGATGCGGGACGCGCTGCGGGAGAGTCCGGCGGGCGGCAAGGTAGGTCCCGCGGAGCTGGAGGACACCTTCATGCCGGGCGGGTACTACAACGGCTACTGGCCGAACCTGGCCGAGGCCTTCGCCGCGTACACGGTGGCCAAGGACCCGAAGCCGCTGGTGGCCGCCTACGAGCGGTTCGGCGCGGTGGAGCCGTCGGCGGGCAACGGCTACAGCGTCTACACGGCGGTCCAGTGCCGTGACTCGGCCTGGCCGAAGGACTGGAACCAGTGGCGGGCGGACATGTGGCGCACCCACGCCAAGGCTCCGTTCATGACCTGGAACAACGCCTGGTACAACGCCCCGTGCGCGTTCTGGCCGACGGAGCCGTTGGACGCCCCGGACGTGACCAACGCGGATCTCCCGCCGGCCCTCCTGCTCCAGGCGACGGAGGACGCGGCGACCCCCTTCGAGGGGGCGCTCAGCATGCGGGAGAAGCTGTCGGGTTCGGCCCTGGTGGTGGAGGAGGGCGGCGGCAACCACGGCATCGCCCTGAGCGGCAACAAGTGCTTGGACGAGAAGGTGTCGGCCTATCTGACGACGGGCAAGGCCACGGACGCCACCTGCCCCGCCCAGGCGGCGCCGAAGCCGACCACGGCGACCCGCGCCGTGCCCGCGTCCGCCGGCGGCGCGGCCCTGCACGGCCTGCTCGGCTTCCGGGGCTGACGCCCCACGGGTCGGGGCAGGAGGGCAAGCGGGCAAGCGGGCAAGATCGTGTTCATGACCACGACTCCGTCGCACAGCAGCCCTCTCACCCGTATCGCCGCGCCGGAAGGAGTTGCCCCGAGCCCCCACTACAGCCACGTCGTCCTCGGCACGGGGCGCTTCGTCGCCGTGTCCGGACAGTGCGCGCTCGACGAGCGGGGCGAGGTCGTGGGCGAGGGGGATCCGGCCGCCCAGGCCCGGCAGGTGTTCGAGAACCTGCGCCGGTGCCTGGCGGCGGCCGGGGCGACCTTCGACGACGTCGTGAAGCTCACCTACTTCGTCACGGACGTCGCCCACCTCCCGGCGGTACGGGAGGCCCGTGACGCGGTGATCCCGACCGACCGCCTCCCGGCCTCCTCGGCGGTCGAGGTCTCGGCGCTGTTCCGGCCCGAACTCCTGGTCGAGATCGAGGCCTTCGCGGTCATCGCCGGATAGCGGGCCGCGATCACCGGCCCAGGTCGCGCAGCGCGGCCGTCGCCGCCACCGCCAGCCGGGGGTGCGACTGGGCGCGGACGAGGAGTTCACGGGCGCGGGGGTCGGCGAGGGCGCCGAGCCCCTCGACGCAGGCCAGGGCCACCCGCCAGTACGGCTCGTGCGGGGACAGCAGCCGTCCCAGGGTGGCCAGCAGGGCCGGTACGGACTCGGGCGCGCGCAGGGCGGTGAGCAGCCGCACGGGCTGCAGGGCGTAGGCCGTGCGCAGGTTGTTGGTGGCGAGGGCCGCCGCCGCTCGGGCGGTGCGCGGGTCGTCGAGGACGGCCAGCGCCTCGGCGGCGGCCGCGCAGCGGGCCGGCTCCCGGTGGTTGAGGAGCAGGACGAGGGCTTCGAAGGCCCGGCGGTCTCCCGCGAGGCCCAGCCGGTACGCGGCCAGTTCGCGGGCCCACAGGGGCAGCCCGGCCGAGGTCAGGGAGGCCGCGAGGCCGTCGGGGGCGGCCGTGAGCAGCACCTCGTACTCGGGTGAGGGTCCCGCCTCCGCCCGCAGGCGCTCCAGCACGTCGTTCACCCGGCCACCCTAGGGGGACACAGCGGTCGCCGTGCCGGGTTTCGGGACATCGGAGACAGCCGGTTGATCGATGATCGATGATCGGTACATTTGGGCGGTACAGGTCACATCTCCGCGCTCTGGCGGACCAGTTACCGGCGAGTTACTGTCGTTTCAACACGTACGAGGGCGGCCTGGTGACGCAGCCGCCTCGTGCCGGTCGGTTCGTATTTCACGGTGTGACCCCGGGACAGGGTTCCGCCGTTCTCGCCCCAGGGACTCATCTCCCCGCGGGCTCCCCTCCTCGGGCCCACTCACCCCGGGTCCTTCCACCGCACGGCTCTTCCGTACGGCATCCGCGCGCGCCGTGCGCCGCGCGCCCCTCAGTCGTCACCCTCTTCCACTGGAGTCCCTCGATGGACCGTCAGTCCAGTCAGCCCACCCTCCAGACCATCGCCGTCGTCGGCCTCGGCACGATGGGCACCGGCATCGCCGAGGTCCTCGCCCGGGCCGGTCGCGAGGTCATCGGCATCGACATCAGCGAGGCCGCCGCCCAGCGGGCCGCGACCGCCCTCGCCGCGGCCACCGCGCGCTCCGTCGCCCGGGAGCGGCTCACCGAGCAGGAGCGGGCCGACGTGCTCGCCCGCTTCCGCACCTTCACCGAC
Source organism: Streptomyces sp. BF23-19 (assembly GCF_041106355.1). Classification (NCBI taxonomy): domain Bacteria; kingdom Bacillati; phylum Actinomycetota; class Actinomycetes; order Kitasatosporales; family Streptomycetaceae; genus Streptomyces; species Streptomyces sp. BF23-19. Next base: position 43,048 of record NZ_JBGBPT010000066.1, read on the forward strand.
CTGGGCGCCGCCGCCGAGGCCGATCTGGTCATCGAGGTCGTGCCCGAGTCGTACGAGATCAAGCAGCAGGTGTTCCGCGAGCTCGACGCGATCGTGCGGCCCGACACCATCCTCGCCACCGGCACCAACGCCCTGTCGGTGACGCGCATGGCCGCCGAGTCGCTGCGTCCGGAGCGCGTGCTGGGCCTGCACTTCTTCAACCCGGTCCCGGCGATGAAGCTGGTCGAGATCGTCTCCTGCGTCCTGACCGCCCCGCCGGCCGTCGAGGCGGTCACCGAGCTGGCCCGCGAGCTCGGCAAGGAGCCCGTCCCGGTCGGTGACCGGCCCGGCTTCGTCGCCGACGGCCTGCTCTTCGGCTACCTCAACCAGGCCGCGGCCATGTTCGAGGCGCGGTACGCCTCCCGCGAGGACATCGACGCGGCCATGCGGCTCGGCTGCGGGCTGCCCATGGGCCCGCTCGCGCTGCTCGACCTGATCGGCGTGGACACCGCCCGTACCGTCCTGGAGGCCATGTACACCTCCTCCGGCGACCGGCTGCACGCCCCGGCCCCGATCCTGGGCCAGCTCGCCGAGGCCGGCCTGACCGGGCAGAAGTCCGGCCGCGGCTTCTACACGTACGAGGCGCCGGGCAGCTCGGTGATCGTCCGCGACCTGCAGACCCCGCTGGACGGGTCTCTGGTGGGCGGCGGGCGTCCCGTCAGTTCGGTCGGCGTGGCCGGCTCGGGGACCATGGCGAGCGGGATCGCCCAGGTCTTCGCCCAGGCCGGTTACAGCGTGGTGCTCGCCGCCCGCAGCCAGGAGAAGGCCGAGGCCGCCAAGGCCGCGATCGGGAAGTCCTTGGGCCGTGCGGTGTCCAAGGGCCGCCTGACCGAGGAGGGCGCGGCCCAGACCCTGGAGCGGATCACTCCGGCGGGGTCGCTGGACGCGTTCGCCGAGGTGGATCTGGCCGTCGAGGCCGTCGCCGAGGACCTGGCGGTCAAGCAGGAGCTGTTCGCGGCCCTGGACAAGGTCTGCAAGCCGGGTGCGGTGCTGGCCACCACCACCTCCTCGCTGCCGGTGATCGCGGTCGCCCGGGTGACCTCGCGTCCGCAGGACGTGATCGGCATGCACTTCTTCAACCCGGCCCCGGCCATGAAGCTGGTCGAGGTGGTCCGGACCGTCCTGACGGCCGACGACGTGCACGCCACGGTCCGCGAGATCTGTCTCAAGGTGCGCAAGCACCCGGTGGACTGCGGCGACCGGGCCGGCTTCATCGTGAACGCGCTGCTGTTCCCGTACCTCAACAACGCGATCAAGATGGTCGAGCAGCACTACGCCGACATCGACCAGATCGACGCGGCGATGAAGCTCGGCGGCGGCTACCCGATGGGCCCGTTCGAGCTCCTCGACGTGGTCGGCCTGGATGTCTCGCTGGCCATCGAGAAGGTCCTGCACAAGGAGTTCCGCGACCCGGGGCTGGCCCCGTCCCCGCTGCTGGAGCACCTGGTGGCGGCGGGCTGCCTGGGCCGGAAGACCGGCCGCGGATTCCGTGAGTACGCCGCCCGCCGGTAATCCGTCGGGCCACGAGCCGGATGCGTGGGGAGGGCTGCTCGGGCCCGCCGGACCCTCACGGCGGGCCAACCCTCACGAGCCCAGTGCGGGCTCTCCCCCGCATCCACCCCTCTCCCACCCCCCGCAGGCGCGCTCCCCTGCACGAATGAAGTACTTTCGCTCTATGTCCCAGCCCGCCAAGACCTCGCCCCGCACCGCCACGGCCTCCGACAGCCCGGAGAGCCCGGCCGGCACCAAGGCGGCCGCTCAGCGGCTCAAGATGCGCCGCGAGCTCGCCGCCGCGGCCATGGAGCTCTTCGCGACCAAGGGGTACGAGGCGACGACGGTCGACGAGATCGCCGCGACCGCCGGGGTGGCGCGGCGGACCTTCTTCCGGCACTTCCGGTCCAAGGAAGAGGCGATCTTCCCGGACCACGACGACACCCTGACCCGCGCCGAGGCCGTCCTGGACGTGGCCCCGGCGCACGAGCACCCGCTCGACACGGTGTGCCGCGGGATCAAGGAAGTCATGAAGATGTACGCCGCCTCGCCGGCGGTGTCGGTGGAGCGCTACCGGCTGACCCGCGAGGTGCCGGCGCTGCGGGAGCGGGAGATCGCCTCGGTGGCCCGGTACGAGCGGCTGTTCACCCGCTATCTGCTCGCCCACTTCGACGAGCACGACCACCACGACGGCAACGACGACCCGCTGCTGGCCGAGGTGGCCGCCTCGGCGGTGGTCACGGCCCACAACCACGTGCTGCGGCGCTGGCTGCGTGCGGGGGGCCAGGGGGACGTGGAGGCGCAGCTGGACCACGCCTTCTCGATCGTCCGGAAGACCTTCGGTTCGGGCATCGGCGCGGGCCGTACCCCGGGCTCGGCACCGGCCGCGCCGGCGGCCGTCCGTACGCAGGGCGAGGTACTGGTGGCGGTGGCCCGCACGGATGCCCCGCTGGACGAGGTCATGCGAACCATCGAAGAGGCGCTGCGCGCCAAGTAGTCACGCCCGTCCAGTCGCGCTCGTCACAGTGGCCGCTCCCGTTCCGGGGGCGGCCGCTTTCGTTTGTCCGGCTTGCCCCTACTCGCGGGTAACTCTGATCGATCATCGCTCATCGGTGCAGGTCAATCGGCAAATGAGAGAAAGTTTTGGCACGCGGTGCCTTGCCGGGTGACACGGGGTGCCATACGTTGAAGTCGTCCGGATGTCCCCGCGACCCACGCCCACACGGCGTGGAACGCGCCCCGGATTGCCTGCGTCACCAGGCACCGCACGCCTCACCACGGGCGTAGCCCAGCAGCACCGCACCAGCCGGACCGACGGCACACCACACCTGCACCACGCACCCCCGTTCCCCTCAGCGCACCCTCATCAGCGCTAGCCGGAGGCTCTACCGTGAAGGACATCCTGGACGCGATTCAGTCGCAGTCCGCCACCGCCGCAGACTTCGCGGCCCTGCCGCTGCCCGACTCGTACCGCGCGATCACCGTGCACAAGGACGAGGCGGAGATGTTCGCGGGGCTGACGACACGCGAGAAGGACCCGCGCAAGTCCCTTCACCTGGACAACGTCCCGGTGCCGGAGCTGGGCCCGGGCGAGGCCCTGGTCGCCGTCATGGCCTCCTCGGTCAACTACAACTCCGTGTGGACCTCGATCTTCGAGCCGGTGTCCACCTTCAGCTTCCTGGAGCGCTACGGGCGTCTGTCGGAGCTGACCAAGCGCCACGACCTGCCGTACCACATCATCGGCTCCGACCTCGCGGGCGTCGTGCTGCGCACCGGCCCCGGCGTCAACGCCTGGAAGCCCGGCGACGAGGTCGTCGCCCACTGCCTCTCGGTCGAGCTGGAGTCCTCGGACGGCCACAACGACACGATGCTCGACCCCGAGCAGCGCATCTGGGGCTTCGAGACCAACTTCGGCGGCCTGGCCGAGATCGCCCTGGTCAAGTCCAACCAGCTGATGCCCAAGCCCGACCACCTGAGCTGGGAGGAGGCCGCCTCCCCCGGTCTGGTCAACTCCACCGCCTACCGCCAGCTGGTCTCCCGCAACGGCGCCGGCATGAAGCAGGGCGACAACGTCCTGATCTGGGGTGCCAGCGGCGGCCTCGGCTCGTACGCGACCCAGTTCGCGCTCGCCGGCGGCGCCAACCCGATCTGCGTGGTCTCCAGCCCCGAGAAGGCCGAGATCTGCCGGGCCATGGGCGCCGAGGCGGTCATCGACCGCAACGCCGAGGGCTACAAGTTCTGGAAGGACGAGCACACCCAGGACCCGAAGGAGTGGAAGCGCTTCGGCAAGCGCATCCGCGAGCTGACCGGCGGCGAGGACGTGGACATCGTCTTCGAGCACCCGGGCCGCGAGACCTTCGGCGCGAGCGTCTACGTCACCCGCAAGGGCGGCACGATCGTCACCTGCGCCTCGACCTCCGGCTACAACCACGAGTACGACAACCGCTACCTGTGGATGTCCCTCAAGAGGATCGTCGGCTCGCACTTCGCGAACTACCGCGAGGCGTGGGAGGCGAACCGCCTGGTCGCCAAGGGCAAGATCCACCCGACCCTGTCGAAGGTCTACTCCCTGGAGGACACCGGACAGGCCGCCTACGACGTCCACCGCAACCTCCACCAGGGCAAGGTCGGCGTCCTCGCGCTGGCCCCCGAGGAGGGCCTGGGCGTGCGCGACCACGAGCTGCGTGCGACGCACCTCGACGCGATCAACCGCTTCCGTAACGTCTGAGACCGTTCAAAGGCCTAAGGGACAGCCTGAGATGACAGAGCGCCAGAAGGACCGTCCGTGGCTCATGCGGACGTACGCCGGCCACTCCACGGCCGAGGCGTCCAACGAGCTGTACCGCCGCAACCTCGCCAAGGGCCAGACGGGTCTGTCGGTCGCCTTCGACCTGCCGACCCAGACCGGATACGACCCCGACCACATCCTCGCCCGCGGCGAGGTGGGCCGGGTCGGGGTCCCGGTCTCCCATCTGGGCGACATGCGGCGGCTGTTCCAGGACATACCGCTGGAACAGATGAACACCTCGATGACGATCAACGCCACGGCCATGTGGCTGCTGGCGCTCTACCAGGTGGCCGCCGAGGAGCAGGGCGCGGACATCGCCCAGCTCCAGGGCACCACCCAGAACGACATCGTCAAGGAGTACCTCTCGCGCGGGACGCACGTCTTCCCGCCGGGGCCGTCCCTGCGGCTGACGACGGACATGATCGCGTACACGGTCAACCACATTCCCAAGTGGAACCCGATCAACATCTGCTCGTACCACCTCCAGGAGGCCGGGGCCACCCCGGTCCAGGAGATCTCGTACGCGATGTCCACGGCGATCGCGGTCCTCGACTCGGTGCGCGACTCGGGCCAGGTGCCCGAGGAGCGCTTCGGCGAGGTCGTCGCCCGGATCTCCTTCTTCGTGAACGCGGGCGTCCGCTTCATCGAGGAGATGTGCAAGATGCGCGCCTTCAGCCGCATCTGGGACAAGGTCACCCACGAGCGCTACGGCATCGAGAACGCGAAGCAGCGTCGCTTCCGTTACGGCGTCCAGGTCAACTCCCTGGGGCTGACCGAGGCCCAGCCGGAGAACAACGTCCAGCGCATCGTGCTGGAGATGCTCGCGGTCACCCTCTCCAAGGACGCCCGCGCCCGCGCCGTGCAGCTGCCCGCCTGGAACGAGGCGCTGGGTCTGCCCCGGCCCTGGGACCAGCAGTGGTCGCTGCGCATCCAGCAGGTCCTCGCACTCGAGAGCGACCTGCTGGAGTACGAGGACATCTTCGCCGGATCCCACGTCATCGAGGCCAAAGTCGACTCCCTGGTCGCCGACTGCCTGGCCGAGATCGACCGGATCCAGGAGATGGGCGGCGCCATGGCGGCCGTCGAGTCCGGGTACCTGAAGTCCCAGCTGGTCTCCTCGCACGCCGAACGGCGGGCGCGGATCGAGGCCGGCGAGGACAAGATCGTCGGTGTCAACTGCTTCCAGCAGACCGAGGAGAACCCGCTCACGGCCGACCTGGACGGCGCCATCATGACGGTCGACAGCGCCGTGGAGGCGCTGACCGTGGAGCGCATCGGCCGCTGGCGCGCCGAGCGCCAGGAGTCCTCGGACCGCCAGGGGAACGGCGACCCGTTCGTCTTCCCCACCACCCAGCAGGCGCTGGAGCGCCTCAAGGAGGCCGCGGCGGGCACCGAGAACCTGATGGAGGCCACGCTGGAGTGCGCCCGCGCGGGTGTCACCACCGGCGAATGGTCGAGCGCGCTGCGCGAGGTGTTCGGCGAGTTCCGCGCCCCGACCGGGGTCTCCTCGGCCCCGGTCGCGGTCACCGCCGAGCCCGGTACGCCGATGCACGAGGTCCGCGAGAAGGTGTCCCGCACCGCCGACGAGCTCGGCTCGGGCCGGCTGCGCCTGCTGGTCGGCAAGCCCGGCCTGGACGGGCACTCCAACGGCGCCGAGCAGATCGCCGTCCGGGCCCGCGACGCCGGCTTCGAGGTGGTCTACCAGGGCATCAGGCTGACGCCGGAGGAGATCTCCTCCGCGGCGCTGGCCGAGGACGTGCACTGCGTGGGACTGTCCATCCTGTCCGGCTCGCACAGCGCTCTGGTCCCGGACGTCCTGGAGCGACTGCGACTGGCGGGGGCGGGTGACATCCCCGTCATCGTCGGAGGCATCATTCCGAACGCCGATGCCGTGACGCTCAAGGCCGCGGGTGTCGCCGCGGTCTTCACGCCGAAGGACTTCGGCATCACGGAGATCATCGGCCGTATCGTCGACGAGATCCGCAAGGCCAACAAGCTCGCCCCCCTCGACATGAACAACGAATTCGTTGCAAGCACGGAGGTCCCCGCATGACCACGCCCGTCCACCCGGTGAACCGCCTTCGCCCGCGTCGCTCCTGCCTCGCGGTACCCGGCTCGAACCCGCGGTTCCTGGAGAAGGCCCAGGGCCTGCCGGCCGACCAGGTCTTCCTGGACCTGGAGGACGCCTGCGCGCCGCTCGCCAAGGAAGGCGCCCGCCACACGATCGTGGACGCGCTGAACAACGGCGACTGGACCGGCAAGACCCGCGTCGTGCGCGTCAACGACTGGACCACGCACTGGACCTACCGTGACGTCGTCACCGTGGTCGAGGGCGCCGGCCAGAACCTCGACTGCATCATGCTGCCGAAGGTCCAGGACGCCCAGCAGGTCGTGGCGCTGGACCTGCTGCTGACCCAGATCGAGAAGACCATGGGCTTCGAGGTCGGCAAGATCGGCATCGAGGCGCAGATCGAGAACGCCAAGGGCCTGGTGAACGTCGACGAGATCGCCGCCGCCTCGCCGCGCCTGGAGACCATCATCTTCGGCCCGGCCGACTTCATGGCCTCGATCAACATGAAGTCCCTGGTCGTGGGCATGCAGCCGCCCGGCTACCCGGCGGACGCCTACCACTACATCCTGATGCGGATCCTGATGGCGGCCCGCATGCACAATCTGCAGGCGATCGACGGTCCCTTCCTCCAGATCCGCGACGTGGACGCCTACCGCGAGGTGGCCGGCCGGGCCGCCGCGCTGGGCTTCGACGGCAAGTGGGTGCTGCACCCGGGTCAGGTCGACGCGGCCAACGAGGTCTTCTCCCCCTCGCAGGAGGACTACGACCACGCCGAGCTGATCCTCGACGCGTACGACTGGTGCACCTCGGAGGCCGGCGGCAAGAAGGGCTCCGCGATGCTCGGCGACGAGATGATCGACGAGGCCAGCCGCAAGATGGCCCTGGTCATCGCCGGCAAGGGCCGGGCCGCCGGCATGGAGCGCACCACCAAGTTCGAGATCCCGGAGGCCTGATCCCGATGCAGTTCGGACGCACGTACGAAGAGTTCGAGGTCGGGGCGGTCTACAAGCACTGGCCCGGAAAGACGGTCACCGAGTACGACGACCATCTCTTCTGTCTGCTGACCATGAATCACCACCCGCTCCACATGGACAGCAATTACGCCGAGAACACGACCGACTTCGGCAAGAACGTGGTCGTGGGCAATTACATCTACTCGCTGCTGCTCGGCATGTCCGTGCCGGACGTCTCCGGGAAGGCCATCGCCAACCTGGAGATCGAGTCCCTGCGGCACGTGGCGCCGACCTTCCACGGCGACACGATCTACGGCGAGACCACGGTCCTCGACAAGACCCCGTCGAAGTCGAAGAACGACCGCGGCATCGTCTACGTCGAGACCAAGGGCTACAAGCAGGACGGCACCCTCGTCTGCGTCTTCCGGCGCAAGGTGATGGTCCCGACCGAGACGTACATCAAGGAGCGCGGCGGCGAGCAGCCCGGCCGCCCCACGCTGAAGGAACAGGGGAAGTAGCCATGGCCCGACTCGCCCAGACCGCCGGGCTGACCGACGTCCAGCGGGAGATCCTCAAGACCGTCCGGGAGTTCGTCGACAAGGAGATCATCCCGGTCGCGACCGAGCTCGAACACCGCGACGAGTACCCGCAGCAGATCGTCGACGGCCTCAAGGAACTCGGCCTCTTCGGCCTGATGATCCCGGAGGAGTACGGCGGCCTGGGTGAGTCGCTCCTCACCTACGCCCTGTGCGTCGAGGAGATCGCCCGTGGCTGGATGTCCGTCTCGGGCATCATCAACACCCACTTCATCGTGGCGTACATGCTCAAGCAGCACGGCACGCAGGAGCAGAAGGACTACTTCCTTCCCCGCATGGCCCTGGGCGAGGTGCGCGGCGCGTTCTCGATGTCCGAGCCGGCGCTGGGCTCCGATGTGTCGGCCATCTCGTCCAAGGCGGTGAAGGACGGCGACGAGTACGTCCTGAACGGCCAGAAGATGTGGCTGACGAACGGCGGCAGCTCCACCCTGGTCGCCGTTCTCGTCCGGAGTGACGAAGGACACCCCGAGGGCACGGCGCCCCACAAGTCGATGACGACCTTCCTCGTCGAGAAGGAGCCCGGCTTCGGTGAGGTCCGTCCCGGCCTGACCATCCCCGGCAAGATCGACAAGATGGGCTACAAGGGCGTCGACACGACCGAGCTCATCATGGACGGACTGCGCATTCCGGCCAATCGGGTACTCGGCGGGCAGACGGGCCGAGGGTTTTACCAAATGATGGACGGGGTCGAGGTCGGCCGCGTCAACGTGGCGGCGCGTGGCTGCGGCGTCGCTCAGCGTGCTTTCGAACTGGGTGTCTCCTATGCCCAGCAACGTCATACTTTCGGCAAGGCGATCGCCGAGCACCAGGCGATTCAGTTCAAGCTGGCCGAGATGGCTACCAAGGTCGAAGCCGCTCATGCGATGATGGTGAATGCAGCACGCAAAAAGGACTCCGGGGAACGAAACGACCTCGAAGCAGGGATGGCGAAGTACCTCGCCTCCGAGTACTGCAAGGAGGTCGTCGAGGACGCCTTCCGTATCCACGGTGGATACGGGTTCTCGAAGGAGTACGAGATCGAGCGTCTCTACCGGGAGGCCCCGATGCTGCTGATCGGCGAAGGTACCGCCGAGATCCAGAAAATGATCATCGGGCGACGCCTGCTCGAGGAGTACCGGCTTCAGGGCTGAAAGTCCCTTTTGCAGCGAATCATCCATGGGTTCGTTGCGAAAGGATCACTGGCAGTGACTGGCTGACGGTCATCGACTCGGCTTCTGGCTTGCCCAGTTGTTGCGCGCAACCGATAGCATTCCAGTAAAGCCGCCGTCCCGTCCCCCTGTTTGCGGCGCGGCAATCACCCGCTACGAAGGTCATCCATGCCCCACAGCCAAACCTCTGCACCTCGCGACAGCCTCCTTGGCGTACGCCTCGCGCGCGGAGCATCGCCGTGGCTTCTGCCGACCGTCGCCACCGCGGCGCTCAGCCTCACCCGGGCCCGCAAGTCCGGACGCTGGGCCGCGGCGGCCGTGCCCGCCACCGCGCTCGCCGCGGGCATGCTGTGGTTCTTCCGCGACCCCGAGCGTGAGATCGCTCAGGGCCGTGTCATCTCGCCCGCCGACGGTGTGGTGCAGAGCATCATGCCGTGGAAGGACGGACGGACCCGGGTCGCGATCTTCATGAGCCCGCTGAACGTCCACGTCAACCGTGCGCCCCTCGCGGGCACGGTGACGTCCGTGGAGCACATCCCCGGCGGATTCGTCCCGGCGTTCAACAAGGAGAGCGAGAACAACGAGCGCGTTGTCTGGCACTTCGACACCGAACTCGGTGACATCGAGATGGTGCAGATCGCCGGCGCCGTCGCCCGTCGCATCGTCCCGTACCTGCCGGCCGGAACCAAGGTGGAGCAGGGCGAACGCATCGGTCTGATCCGCTTCGGCTCCCGCGTCGACATCTACCTCCCCGAGGGCGTCGAGGTCGCGGTCGAGGTCGGTCAGGCCACCACCGCGGGGGTGACACGAATTGACCGTGACTGACCCTGAGACTCCGGCCGCAGGCTGGGTTCCCGAACCTGCCGAGGAGGAGTCCGCAGAGGACGACATGCCGCTCTCGCTGCGGCTGTCGATAGCGGACACCCTCACTCTCGGTAACGCGACGTGCGGATTCATGGCGGTGTACTTCACCACCACCGGAATCCTCATCCCGCACCTCACCGGCAGTGGCGAATCGGGCATGGCCCGTAACAGCGCCGCGACGGCAGTGATACTGATGCTGCTCGCCGCGGTCTTCGACCTCTTCGACGGCATCGTGGCCCGCAAGCTGCGCAGCTCGCCGATGGGTGCCGAGCTGGACAACCTGTCCGACCTGATCAGCTTCGGGCTGGCGCCGGCCTACTTCGTGCTCGTCTACGGCATGGTCGCCGTCGACGCGCACCAGAAGATGTCGGCCCTGGCCGCGATCGTGGTGCTGCTCGCCGTGGTGCTCAGACTCGCGAGATTCAGCTGCGTGACGATGAAGGACGGCATGTTCCAAGGCATGCCGAGCCCCTTCGGCGCGCTCACGGTCGTCTCGATCGTGCTGCTGGAGCTGCCGTTCGTCCCGACGCTGCTGGCGATCATCGGGGTGGCCTGGCTGATGGTGAGCCGGGTCGAGTACCCCAAGCCGCGGGGCGTTCTCGCGGTGGCGATGCTGTGCTGGATCATCAGCGCGATGGGGCTGCTGGCGGCCTGGGCGTTCGACGCCCCGGGCGGTCAGCTGCTGCTGCAGACCGGCTGCGCCCTGCAGATCGCGATGGCGGCGACCATTCCGCTCTTCGCGACGACCCGGAAGGCCAACACCTTCCGGCACAATCGCCGCGAGGCCCGCGCGACGACGCTGCGCTAGCTGTACCGAGAAGGCCCCGGATGCCGATGGCATC
>NZ_JBGBPT010000067.1:0-52014 GCF_041106355.1 Streptomyces sp. BF23-19
CGTGAAACCGCACGGCGCGCTCTACAACCGCACCGTGCACGACGCCGACCGCTCCGGCCGCACCCCCGGCGGCGGCTCCGACCGCCTCCGGGGCCGCGGCCCAGCCGGCCCCGTCCGCCGCGCCCTCCGCGGCCGGTGCTTCCCCGCAGCCCAGCCAGACCCCCGGAAGGTGACGCCGTGATCCACCCTTCCCACCCAGCCTCGCCGGCGTTCGAGGCGCGGGGTCCGGGGCGGAGCCCCAGGATCCCCGCCCCGGCGGTGGCCGCGTGAGCCCGCAGGAGCCGCCCCGGCGGCGGGTGCCCGGACCGGCCAGGCCGTCCCGGCCGGGCGACCGGGCCCGGGCCACCGCCCGCCCGGCCTCGCGCCCGGCGACCCGGAGGCCGACGAGCCCCCGTACCCCGCACACGATCCGGCTCGGCAGCCCGCGGCCCCGGCTGCGCCTGGTCGGCGTCGGCCTGACCCTCGTCATGCTGGCCTTCGTGGTCCGCCTGCTCCAGGTACAGGCCGTCGACGCCTCGGCGTTCTCCGCCGAGGCCTCCAAGAACCGCTACACCAGCGTCAAGCTGGCCGCCGAGCGCGGTGAGATCACCGACCGCCGGGGCGTGGCCCTGGCCACCAGCGTCGACGCGTACGACATCACCGCCGACCCGAAGATGTTCACTCCGCAGGACAGCAAGGCCCCGGACGCCCCGCAGCAGGCCGCCGAGCTCCTCGCGCCCATCCTCGGCAAGGACGTCAAGGAGCTCACCCAGCGGCTGAGCACCAAGAACTCCCGGTACGTCGTCCTCGCCCAGCGCCAGACCCCCCAGGTCTGGAACCAGATCATGGACCTCAAGCGGGTCTTCGCGGACAAGGCGGCGGCCGACAAGCGGAGCAACGGCCCCGGCGCCAACGTCCTCGCCGGCGTGTTCAAGGAGACCAGCAGCAAGCGCGTGTACCCGAACGGCGACCTCGCCGCCGGGATACTGGGTTACGTCAACGCCGAGGGCAGGGGCGCCGGCGGCCTGGAGTCCTCCCTCGACAAGAAGCTGTCCGGCAAGGACGGCGAGATCACCTACGCCCAGTCCGGCGGCCGCCAGGTCCCCACGGCCGACTCCAACGAGAAGCCGGCCGTCCCCGGCGACGACATCGAGCTGACCATCGACCGGGACATCCAGTGGGCGGCGCAGAGCGCCATCGCCGAGCAGGTCCAGAAGTCCGAGGCCGACCGCGGCTACGTCATCGTCCAGGACACCGGCACCGGCGAGGTCCTGGCCATGGCCAACGCGCCCGGCTTCGACCCCAACGACCTGACCCGCGCCCGCTCCGCCGCCATGGGCAACGCCGCGCTCCAGGACGTGTACGAGCCCGGATCCACCGCCAAGGTCATGTCGATGGCCGCCGTGCTGGAGGAGAAGAAGGCCACCCCGGAGACCCGGGTCGAGGTCCCCAACCGGCTGCACCGCGGCGACCGGCTGTTCAAGGACGACATCGACCACCCGACCTGGTACCTGACCCTCAACGGGGTCCTCGCCAAGTCCTCCAACATCGGCACGATCCTGGCCACCGGCCAGCTCGGACCCACCCAGCCCGAGGCCAACCAGGTCCTGCACTCCTACCTGACCAAGTTCGGCATCGGCCGGCCCACCGGCCTGAACTACCCGGGAGAGTCCCGCGGCATCCTCGCCGCGCCCAAGGACTGGTCCACCTCCCAGCAGTACACGATCCCCTTCGGCCAGGGCCTCTCCCTCAACGCCATGCAGGCGGCCTCCGTGTACTCGACCATCGCCAACGGCGGGGTCCGCATCGAACCGACGCTCGTCCGCGGCACCAAGGGCCCCGACGGCCGCTTCACCCCGGCCCCGGCCCCCGAACAGAGCCGCGTGGTCAGCGCGGAAACCGCCAAGACCCTCGCCCAGATGCTCGAATCCGTGGTCGACGACCAGGAGGGCACCGGCACCAAGGCACGGATCCCCGGCTACCGGGTCGGCGGCAAGACCGGCACCTCCAACCGGGTGGATCCGGCCACCGGCCGCTACAAGGGCTACACCGCCTCCTTCGCCGGATTCGCCCCCGCGGACAACCCCCGCATCACCGTCTACTGCGCCATCCAGAACCCCACGAAGGGCAGCTACTTCGGCGGCCAGATCTGCGGCCCCATCTACAAGAAGGTCATGGAGTTCGCGCTCAAGACCCTCCAGGTGGCCCCCACGGGAACCGCGCCCGCCGGGCTCCCCGTCACCTACGGCGCCGCTCCTGCGCCCGCCGCGCAGCCCGCCCCGCAGCCCAGTCCGCAGCCCGGTCAGTGAACCCACAGCCAGGCCGGCCCGCCAGAAAAGCGTGAGGCACCATCAGTGACAACCATCACCCCGAAACCCGGGAACCCGACGACCGCCGAGGCCGAGGCCGGGGCCTCACTTCGCGAGCGGCCCGCCGCGCCCGGTACGCTCACCGCCGTGTCCCACGCTGATCAGCCCAGAACGACCCAGAAAGCCCCGGCGACGCCGCCGGGAGCGCCCCGGCCCGCGTCCGCCAGCCCGAGCCCGCTGGGCGAGCTGGCCACCCTGCTGGGCATCCCGGCACCCGGCGCGGCGCAGATCACCGGCATCACGCACGACTCCCGTGCAGTGCGCCCCGGTGACCTGTACGCGGCCCTGCGGGGAGCCAGGACGCACGGCGCCGACTTCGCCGCCCAAGCGGCCGGCCTCGGTGCCGCCGCCGTGCTCACCGACCCCGCGGGGGCGGAACGCGCCGCGGCGACCGGCCTGCCGGTCCTGACCGTCGAGGACCCACGCGGCCGGATGGGAGAGCTCGCCGCCGCGATCTACGGGCGCCCCGGCGAGGACCTGCTCCAGATCGGCATCACCGGCACCTCCGGCAAGACCACCACGGCGTACCTCGTCGAGGGCGGCCTGCGCGCGGCGGGCCGCAGCACCGGACTGGTCGGCACCGTCGAGATGCGCATCGGCGACGAGCGCATCAAGTCCGAGCGGACCACCCCCGAGGCCACCGACCTCCAGGCCCTCTTCGCGGTCATGCGCGAACGCGGGGTCGAGGCCGTGGCCATGGAGGTCTCCAGCCACGCACTGGTGCTCGGCCGGGTCGACGGCTGCGTCTTCGACGTCGCCGTCTTCAACAACCTGAGCCCGGAACACATGGAGTTCCACTCCGACATGGAGGACTACTTCCAGGCCAAGGCCGGGCTCTTCACCGCCCGCCGGGCCCGCCTGGGCGTGGTCAACTTCGACGACGAGTACGGCCGCCGGCTGGCCAAGGAGGCGACGATCCCGGTCGTCACCTTCTCCGCCGCGGGCGACCCGGCCGCCGACTGGCGTGCCGAGGACGTGGTCTTCGGCCCGGCGACCTCCACCCTGACCCTGCTGGGCCCCGAAGGACAGCGCGTACGGGCCACCGCGCCGCTGCCCGGCCCGTTCAACGTCGCCAACACCGTCGCCGCGATCGTCACGCTCGCCGCCGCCGGCCTCGACCCGCAGACCCCCGCCGACGGCGTCGCCGCGGTCCCCGGGGTCCCCGGCCGGCTGGAGCGGGTGGACGCGGGACAGCCGTTCCTCGCCGTCGTCGACTACGCGCACAAGACGGACGCCGTGGAATCGGTGCTGCGCGCGCTGCGCGAGGTCACCGAGGGCAAGCTGCACATCGTGCTCGGCTGCGGCGGCGACCGCGACACCACCAAGCGCGGCCCGATGGGGGCCGCGGCCGCCCGGTTCGCCGACATGGCCGTCCTGACCTCCGACAACCCGCGCTCCGAGGACCCGCTCGCGATCCTCGCCGCGATGTTCGAGGGCGCCGTGTCCGTACCGCCCGCCGAGCGGGGCACCGTCCTGGTCGACGCGGACCGGGCCGCGGCCATCGCGGCCGCCGTCGCCCGCGCCCGGCCCGGTGACACCGTGCTGGTGGCAGGCAAGGGACACGAGCAGGGCCAGGACACCGCCGGTGTCGTACGCCCCTTCGACGACCGCACGGTGCTCCGCGCCGCGATCGAGCACCAGGCCGTGCTCGACCGGACCGCCGCGCTCGATGAAACGACCCAGGTCCGACAGGCCGAGGTGAACCAGTGATCGCCCTTTCCCTCGCCGAGATCGCCGACATCACCGGCGGGCGACCCCACGACATACCGGATCCGTCCGTCCAGGTCACCGGCCCCGTGGTCTACGACTCCCGTGAGGTCCGGCCGGGCAGCCTGTTCGCCGCCTTCCTCGGTGAGCGGGTCGACGGCCACGACTACGCGGAACGCGCCGTGGCCGCCGGGGCCGTGGGCGTCCTCGCGACCCGGCCCGTCGGCGTACCGGCCATCGTGGTCCCCGACGTGGTGGCCGCCCTCGGCGCACTCGCCCGGGCCGTGGTCACCCGCCTGGGCACCGACGTCGTGGCCCTCACCGGATCCGCCGGCAAGACCTCCACCAAGGACCTGATCGCGCAGGTGCTGCAGCACCACGCGCCGACCGTGTGGACCCCCGGGAACCTCAACAACGAGATCGGCCTGCCCATCACGACGCTGCGCGTCACCGAGGACACCCAGCACCTGGTCCTGGAGATGGGCGCCCGCGGCATCGGCCACATCCGCTACCTCACCGGACTGACGCCCCCGCGGATCGGTCTGGTCCTCAACGTCGGCACCGCCCACATCGGCGAGTTCGGCGGCCGTGAGCAGATCGCTCAGGCCAAGGGGGAGCTGGTCGAGGCCCTGCCGGCCGAGGCGGAGGGCGGCGTCGCCGTCCTCAACGCCGATGACCTGCTGGTTCGTGAGATGGCCGGGCGAACGAAGGCCCGTACGGTCCTCTTCGGCGAGGCCGAGGACGCCGAAATCCGGGCCACCGAAGTCCGCATGACGGACAGGGGGCAGCCTTCCTTCACACTGCACACACCGACCGGGTGCAGCGACGTGACCTTGCGGCTGTACGGTGAGCACCACGTGTCGAACGCGCTCGCCGCGGCCGCCGTCGCCCATGTACTGGGCATGTCCGCACAGGAGATCGCCACGGCGCTCTCCGGGGCGGGCACGCTGTCCCGGTGGCGGATGGAGGTCACCGAGCGGGCGGACGGTGTGACGATCGTCAACGACGCCTACAACGCGAACCCCGAGTCCATGCGGGCCGCACTCCGCGCGCTCGCCGCGATGGGCGGTGCCGGCAGGGCGAACGGGGGACGCACGTGGGCGGTGCTCGGCCCGATGGCCGAGCTCGGAGACGACGCTCTCGCCGAGCACGACGCGGTCGGACGACTTGTCGTCCGGCTCAACGTGAGCAAGCTCGTCGCAGTCGGGGGCAGGGAAGCTTCCTGGCTGCAACTGGGCGCATATAACGAGGGTTCGTGGGGTGAGGAGTCGGTGCTCGTGTCCGACGCGCAGGCGGCGGTCGACCTGTTGCGCAGTGAACTGCGCCCAGGTGACGTCGTGCTGGTGAAGGCTTCCAGGTCGGCCGGTCTGGAGCGGGTGGCCCAGGGCCTTCTCGACAGCACTGTCGAGGGCGAGGTCGCCGACCGATGAGGCAGATTCTGTTCGCCGGTGTCATCGGCATGTTCCTCACCGTCATCGGCACCCCGCTGCTGATCAAGCTGCTCGCCCGCAAGGGCTACGGCCAGTTCATCCGCGACGACGGTCCCCGCGGCCACGCCGGGAAGAAGGGCACGCCCACCATGGGCGGTATCTCCTTCATCCTGGCGACGCTCATCGCGTACGCCCTGACGAAGGTCCTCACCGGTGAGGAGCCGAGTTTCTCGGGCCTGCTCGTCCTGTTCCTGATGGCCGGCATGGGCGTCGTCGGGTACCTGGACGACTACATCAAGATCGTCAAGCGGCGTTCGCTGGGCCTGCGGGCCAAGGCGAAGATGTCCGGCCAGCTGATCGTCGGTATCGCCTTCGCGGTGCTGGCCCTGCAGTTCAAGGACTCCCGCGGGCTGACCCCGGCCTCCACCAAGCTGTCGTTCGTCACGGACTTCGGCTGGGCGATAGGTCCGGTGCTGTTCGTGGTCTGGGCGCTGTTCATGATCCTGGCGATGTCCAACGGCGTGAACCTCACCGACGGTCTCGACGGTCTCGCGACCGGCGCCGCGGTGATGGTCTTCGGCGCCTACACCTTCATCGGTGTCTGGCAGTTCCAGGAGTCCTGCGCCAGGGCCGGTGACCTCACCAACCCGAACGCCTGCTTCGAGGTGCGCGACCCGCTCGACCTCGCGGTCGTCGCCTCCGCCCTCATGGGCGCCTGCTTCGGCTTCCTGTGGTGGAACACCTCGCCCGCCAAGATCTTCATGGGTGACACCGGCTCGCTCGCCCTCGGCGGCGCACTCGCGGGCCTCGCCATCTGCTCCCGCACGGAGTTCCTGATGGCGCTCCTCGGCGGCCTGTTCGTGCTCATCACGATGTCGGTCGTCATCCAGGTCGGTTCCTTCAAGATGACCGGCAAGCGGGTCTTCCGGATGGCGCCACTGCAGCACCACTTCGAGCTCAAGGGCTGGTCCGAGGTACTCGTCGTGGTCCGCTTCTGGATCATCCAGGGCATGTGCGTGATCGTTGGTCTCGGTCTCTTCTACGCGGGATGGGCAGCCGACAAGTGACGTCCTGGCAGGACAAGAACATCACCGTCGCCGGTCTGGGCGTGAGCGGCATCAGTGCCGCCCGCGCCCTGGCCGGCCTCGGCGCAGTGGTGACCGTCGTCGACAACGGCGACGGCGACGCGCACCGCGCCCGGGCCGCCGAACTCCAGGCGCAGGGCATCACCGTCCGCCTCGGCCTCCTGGCGGACGGCGGACACGCGGGCGAGGTACTGCCCGAGGGCACCGAACTCGTCGTCACCTCGCCGGGCTGGAAGCCCGACAGCCCGCTGTTCCAGGCCGCCGCCGCGGCCGGGGTGGACGTGGTCGGGGACGTCGAGATCGCCTGGCTGCTGCGCGAGATCGGCCAGGAGCTGCGCGCCGCGCGCTCCGGCGGCACGGACGCGGCGGAGCCCCGTAAGGCCCCGGCGGCCTGGCTCGCCGTCACCGGCACCAACGGCAAGACCACCACCACCCAGATGCTGGCGTCGATCCTGAAGGCCGCGGGGCTGCGCACCGCCGCTGTCGGCAACATCGGCACCCCGATCATCGACGTGGTGCTCGGCGAGCAGGAGTACGACGTGCTCGCCGTCGAACTCTCCAGCTACCAGCTGCACTGGGCGCCCTCGCTGCGCGTCCACTCGGCGGCCGTGCTCAACCTGGCCCCGGACCACCTCGACTGGCACGGCTCGATGGAGGCGTACGCCGCCGACAAGGGCCGGATCTACGAGGGCAACACGATCGCCTGCGTCTACAACGTCGCCGACCCGGCCACCGAGAACCTGGTCATGGAGGCCGACGTCGAAGAGGGCTGCCGGGCGATCGGCTTCACCCTCGGCGCCCCCGGCCCCTCCATGCTCGGCGTCGTCGACGGCATCCTCGTCGACCGGGCCTTCGTGGAGAACCGGCAGAAGAACGCCCAGGAGCTCGCCGAGGTCTCGGACGTCAACCCGCCGGCCCCGCACAACATCGCCAACGCGCTCGCCGCCGCGGCCCTGGCCCGTGCCTTCGGCGTCGAGCCGCGCGCCGTTCGCGACGGACTGCGCGACTTCCGCCCGGACGCCCACCGCGTCGCGTACGTGGACGAGGTCGACTCGGTCACCTACATCGACGACTCCAAGGCCACCAACACGCACGCGGCCGAGGCCTCGCTCGCGGCCTTCGAGCCCGTCGTCTGGATCGCCGGCGGCCTCGCCAAGGGCGCGACCTTCGACGAGCTCGTGCAGAACGCCGCGAAGCGGCTGCGCGGCGCCGTGCTGATCGGCGCCGACCGGGCGCTCATCGCCGAGGCGCTGGCGCGACACGCCCCCGAGGTCCCGGTCGTCGACCTCGACCGGACCGACACTGGGGCGATGCTCGCAGCCGTCCGGGAAGCCGCCGCGCTCGCCGAGCCCGGCGACACGGTCCTGCTGGCACCTGCCTGTGCCTCGATGGACATGTTCGCGAACTACAACAAGCGTGGGGACGCATTCGCCGACGCGGTGCGCGAACTGGCCGCCGAGAACGCTGCGGACACGGCCTAGGCCGGGGGCTCCGGGACAGGTTCCCTCCGGCCGGCAGCTCGCCTCGTACGAGTGGAGGGGAAGATCACAGATGCCGGCCAAGCAGATGCTGCCGGGGCGGCGGCCGTCCGCCGTGAAGGCGCAGGGCCGCAAACGCCCTGCGGTGAGTTCGAAGCGGCCCGCCGGGCGCGGGCCGCTGGCCCGGTTCCGGCGTACGCAGCAGCAGTTGCAGAAGGCCTGGGACCGCCCGCTCACCGCCTATTACCTGATTTTCGGTAGTTCCCTGCTCATCACCGTGCTCGGTCTGGTGATGGTGTACTCGGCCTCGATGATCAAGGCCCTCCAGCTCGGCCTCGGCGACGCCTACTTCTTCAAGAAGCAGTTCCTGGCCGCCGTCATCGGCGGCGTCCTCCTGCTGATCGCCTCCCGAATGCCGGTCAAACTGCACCGCGCGCTCTCGTACCCGGTGCTCGCCGGCACGCTCTTCCTGATGGTCCTGGTCCAGGTCCCTGGGATAGGCGTCTCGATCAACGGCAACCAGAATTGGATCTCCCTTGGCGGTCCGTTCATGTTGCAGCCCAGTGAGTTCGGCAAGCTGGCACTGATCCTGTGGGGCGCCGACCTGCTGGCACGCAAGGGCGACAAGGGGCTGCTGAGCCAGTGGAAACACCTGTTGGTGCCGCTGGTCCCGGTGGCCTTCCTGCTGCTCGGGCTGATCATGCTGGGCGGGGACATGGGCACCGCGATGATCCTCGGGGCCATCCTGTTCGGTCTGCTCTGGCTGGCCGGGGCCCCGACCCGGATGTTCGTCGGGGTGCTCCTCTTCGCGGGTGCGATCGTCGCACTGCTCATCAGGACGAGCCCGCACCGGATGGACCGGCTGGAGTGTCTCGGTGCGACAGAACCGGGCAAGAACGACCTTTGCTGGCAGGCCGTTCACGGGATCTACGCCCTCGCATCGGGCGGATGGTTCGGTTCGGGCCTGGGTGCAAGTGTGGAAAAATGGGGGCAACTACCCGAAGCCCACACCGACTTCATCTTCGCCATCACCGGGGAGGAACTGGGTCTGGCGGGGACGCTGTCGGTTCTCGCCCTGTTCGCGGCTCTAGGCTATGCGGGTATCCGCGTGGCCGGACGCACGGAGGACTCCTTCGTACGGTTTGCCGCGGGAGGCGTGACCACCTGGATCACGGCCCAGGCCGTGATCAACATCGGTGCGGTGCTCGGCCTGCTGCCGATCGCCGGAGTCCCGCTCCCGCTGTTCTCCTACGGAGGGTCAGCCCTGCTGCCGACCATGTTCGCGGTCGGACTGCTCATCGCCTTCGCGCGTGAGGAGCCGGCGGCGCGCGCGGCCCTCGCGATGCGACAGCCGAAGACCGGCTGGTGGCGGACCGGGGTGAGATGGAAGTCGATGAGACGGCGCGTCAAGAAGCGTCCGTCCGGAGAGCGGTGAATTTCGGTGCATGTCGTACTCGCCGGTGGGGGGACCGCCGGCCACATCGAGCCGGCGCTCGCCCTCGCGGACGCCCTGCGCAGGCAGGACCCTTCAGTGGGCATCACCGCCCTCGGCACGGAGCGCGGACTGGAAACCCGCCTGGTGCCGGAACGCGGCTACGAGCTGGGCCTGATCCCCGCCGTGCCGCTGCCCCGCAAGCCGACCCCGGAACTGATCACCGTCCCCGGACGCCTGCGCGGCACCATCAAGGCCGCGGAGGAGATCCTGCTGCGCACCAAGGCCGACTGCGTCGTCGGCTTCGGCGGCTACGTGGCCCTGCCCGGCTACCTCGCGGCCAAGCGCCTCGGGGTGCCGATCATCGTCCACGAGGCCAACGCCCGGCCCGGACTGGCCAATAAGATCGGCTCCCGCTACGCGCACGCCGTCGCGGTCTCCACCCCCGACAGCAAGCTGCGCGGAGCCCGCTACGTGGGCATCCCGCTGCGCCGCTCCATCTCCACCCTCGACCGGGCCGCGGTCCGCCCGGAGGCACGCGCCGCCTTCGGCCTGGACCCCAACCTGCCCACGCTGCTGGTCTCCGGCGGCTCGCAGGGCGCCCGCCGCCTCAACGAGACGATCCAGCAGGTCGCGCCGACCCTCCAGCGCTCCGGGATCCAGATCCTGCACGCCGTCGGGCCGAAGAACGAACTGCCGCGTGTCGACAACATGCCCGGGATGCCGCCGTATGTGCCGGTACCGTACGTGGACCGGATGGATCTCGCGTACGCCGCCGCCGACATGATGCTGTGCCGCGCGGGAGCGATGACCGTCGCCGAACTCTCCGCCGTCGGGCTCCCCGCCGCCTACGTCCCGTTGCCGATCGGCAACGGTGAACAGCGGCTCAACGCCCAGCCGGTGGTCAAGGCCGGTGGCGGCCTGCTCGTGGACGACGCGGAACTGACGCCCGACTGGGTGCTCGGCCACATCCTCCCGGTGCTGTCCGACCCGCACCGCCTGTACGAGATGTCCCGCGCCGCCGGTGAGTTCGGTCGCCGGGACGCCGACGAGCTCCTGGTCGGCATGGTGTACGAGGCGATCGCGGCCCACACGTCCCGCTGAGGCGGGTAGCGCAGACGCAGGAGGCACAGGAGTGGCCGGAGGGACGACCGCGCGGCGCGGAACACCGTTTTCTGATCGGTCCGGCCCGGCTGCCCGCAAGGGCACCGGCGCTCCCAAGCCTCCGAAGGAGCCCAAGGGATCCAAGGCCCCGGAGCCCCCGAAATCGGCGCAGAGGCCCGGCCCCGGGGGTCCCGGCCTACGCCTGCGCCGGGGCCCCGTGCTGGCCCTGGCGGCCGCCACGGTGGTCCTCCTGGCCGCGGGTGGCACCTGGGTGCTCTACGGGTCCTCCTGGCTCCGTGTGGAGAAGGTCGCCGCCACCGGCATGGACGTCCTCACCGCCGAACAGGTCCTCGGCGCGGCGGCCGTCCCGGTCGGCGCGCCCCTGGTGAGCGTCGACACCGACGAGATCGAGGGCCGGGTCCGCGGCCGGCTGCCCCGCATCGATTCGGTCGATGTGGTGCGGGCCTGGCCGCACGGGATCGGTCTGAAAGTGACGGAACGCAAACCCGTCCTGCTCATCGAAAAGGACGCCAACTTCGTGGAAGTGGACGCATCGGGTGTGCGATTCGACACGGTTCCGAAAGCACCCGCGGGTGTTCCGGTCCTCGAATTGAACGCCGGTCGATCGCCGAGCGCCCGTCGCTTCGACGAGGAACGGCTGCTGCACGAGGCCGTACTCGTCGCGAGCGCCCTCCCGGGGCCGATCGCCAAGCAAACCGTGCAGGTCAAGGTGGGTTCCTACGATTCGGTCGTGCTGGAGCTCACCGGGGGCCGGTCCGTGACGTGGGGGAGCGGTGAACAGAGCGATGCGAAGGGGCGCGCTTTGAACGCTTTGTTGAAAGCCGCTCCCAAGGCCGCGCACTTCGACGTGAGCGTCCCCACCGCCCCTGCTGCGTCCGGGAGTTGACGTCCGGTCCAACAGCGGCGCACCCTGGTTGGCCAGCGATACGGGTGATCACATAGGGTGAAAAGAAAAACGGGAGGTTCGGCGTGTTCGTTGAACACGCGCTACTTGTCGACTTAGTGTCCTGTTCGGAAGAGTCCGAGGAACAGGCACACCCCTAACCCTAAACTTCAGGGTGAGGGTTCGGGTCGGCGCGTTCGGACCGTCCCTATTTCGGCATCAGTCGTCGCAACGCAGGCCCGCGAGGCGGCGACACGTAACTCGAGGCGAGAGGCCTTCGACGTGGCAGCACCGCAGAACTACCTCGCAGTCATCAAGGTCATCGGTGTCGGCGGCGGTGGTGTCAATGCCATCAACCGAATGATCGAGGTCGGTCTCAAGGGCGTCGAGTTCATCGCCATCAACACGGACGCCCAGGCGCTGTTGATGAGCGACGCCGACGTCAAGCTCGACGTCGGCCGTGAACTCACCCGTGGCCTCGGCGCCGGCGCCAACCCGGCCGTCGGTCGCAAGGCGGCAGAGGACCACCGCGAGGAGATCGAGGAGGTCCTCAAGGGGGCCGACATGGTCTTCGTCACCGCCGGTGAGGGTGGCGGCACCGGCACGGGCGGCGCACCTGTCGTCGCCAACATCGCGCGCTCGCTGGGCGCCCTGACGATCGGTGTGGTCACCCGACCGTTCACCTTCGAGGGCCGGCGCCGCGCGAACCAGGCGGAGGACGGCATCGCCGAGCTCCGCGAAGAGGTCGACACCCTCATCGTCATCCCCAACGACCGACTGCTGTCCATCTCGGACCGCCAGGTCAGCGTGCTCGACGCCTTCAAGTCGGCCGACCAGGTCCTGCTCTCGGGCGTCCAGGGCATCACCGACCTCATCACCACCCCGGGTCTGATCAACCTCGACTTCGCCGACGTCAAGTCCGTGATGTCCGAGGCCGGCTCGGCCCTGATGGGCATCGGCTCGGCCCGCGGCGACGACCGCGCGGTGGCCGCCGCCGAGATGGCGATCTCCTCGCCGCTCCTTGAGGCGTCCATCGACGGCGCCCGTGGCGTGCTGCTCTCCATCTCCGGCGGCTCGGACCTCGGTCTCTTCGAGATCAACGAGGCCGCGCAGCTGGTCAGCGAGGCCGCGCACCCCGAGGCGAACATCATCTTCGGCGCCGTCATCGACGACGCGCTCGGCGACGAGGTACGGGTCACCGTCATCGCGGCCGGGTTCGACGGCGGACAGCCCCCGGCCCGCCGGGACAACGTCATCGGCGCCGCGTCCACCAAGCGCGAGGAGCCGGCCCCGGCTCCGGTCCGCGCCGCCGAGCCGGCCCGCCCGGCCTTCGGCGGACTCGGCTCGGTCACCCCGCGCGAGGAGCCCCCGGCTCCGGTCGAGGCGGCTCCGGTCGAGGTCCAGGCCCCCGCGCCGCAGGTCCCCACGGCCCGGCCGTACCAGGACAGCCCGGCCGAGGAACTGGATGTCCCGGACTTCTTGAAGTGACACCGGAGCAGCATCACGTGGGCGGCGCCCACTTCGCCTTCACCGACCGGTGGGGCGGAGTGAGCGCCGTTCCGTACGAGGAGCTCAATCTCGGCGGCGCGGTCGGAGACGACCCGGCCGCCGTTCTCGCGAACCGGGCCCTGGCGGCGAAGTCGCTGGGACTGGCACCGGACCGGGTGGTCTGGATGAACCAGGTGCACGGCCGGGACGTGGCGGTGGTGGACGGGCCCTGGGGGCCGGACGCGGAGATCCCCGCGGTGGACGCGGTGGTGACCGCCCGTCGGGGACTCGCCCTCGCGGTACTGACCGCCGACTGCACGCCGGTCCTCCTGGCGGACCCCGTCGCCGGGGTCGCGGCGGCCGCCCACGCCGGGCGGCCGGGACTGGTCGCCGGGGTGGTGCCCGCCGCCGTCGAGGCGATGGTCGCCCTCGGGGCCGACCCCGGGCGGATCGTCGCCCGTACGGGACCCGCGGTCTGCGGACACTGCTACGAGGTGCCCGCCGAGATGCGGGACGCGGTGGCCGAGGCGGTGCCGGCCGCCCGGGCCGAGACGAGCTGGGGGACACCGGCGGTCGACGTGGTCGCCGGGGTGCACGCCCAGCTCGTAGAGGCGGGGGTGGTGAACGGCGGCCGTTCCCCGGTCTGCACACTGGAGTCGCGGGACCACTTCTCGTACCGCCGCGACCGGGTGACCGGCCGGCTTGCCGGATATGTCTGGTTGGACTGAGGAATGACAGAGCGTAAGTCGGAGCTCGCCGAGAACCTGGCGCGGGTGGAGGAACGTATCTCGTCCGCGTGCGCGGCGGCGGGGCGCGGGCGGGAAGAGGTGACGCTCATCGTGGTCACCAAGACCTACCCCGCGAGCGACGTACGCCTGCTGGCGGACCTGGGCGTCCGTCATGTTGCGGAGAATCGGGACCAGGATGCCGCCCCCAAGGCTGCGGCCTGCGCGGATCTGCCTCTCAGCTGGCACTTCGTCGGTCAGTTGCAGACGAACAAAGTCCGTTCCGTGGCGGGATACGCGCAAGTGGTGCAGTCGGTCGACCGACCGAAACTCGTGACCGCCCTCTCGGCGGCCGCGGTGAACGCGGGCCGGGAGCTCGGGTGCCTCGTGCAGATCGCCCTCGACGCGGAGTCGGGGGAGCGCGGGGCCCGCGGCGGCGCGGCGCCGGAGCAGCTCGCGGAGTTGGCCGATCTCGTCGCGAAGGCTCCGGGACTGCGCATCGACGGCCTGATGACGGTCGCTCCGCTGTCCGGCCCCTACGCGGGACGCGAACAGGCCGCTTTCGAGCGGTTGGTGGAATTGTCATCCCGCATGCGCGTGGACCATCCGGCTGCCACGATGGTGTCGGCCGGGATGAGCGCAGACCTGGAACAGGCCGTGGCGGCCGGTGCGACACATGTACGCGTCGGCACTGCGGTACTCGGCGCGAGACCCCGGCTCGGGTAACGTCGCGAAGAAAGTCGGACCACAGCAGAAAATATGGTCATTCCCGCTGATGGGCGGGCAGACCTAGTGGATCGCGGGCAGTTGGTGACATTCGTGACACAGCGGCACCTGCGACAGGGCGATCCACCACAGAGCGGAGGACTCGGAGAATGGCCGGCGCGATGCGCAAGATGGCGGTCTACCTCGGCCTCGTGGAGGACGACCGGTACGACAACCCGGGGTACGACCCCGACGACGAGTTCGAGCCCGAGCCGGAGATGGAACGGGCTCGGGAGCGGGATCGCCGACAGCAGCCCGTGCACCAATCGCCCGTACCGGATGAACCGGTACGAGCCGCACAGCCTCCGGCGCAGCGTGAACCTATCCCAATTCCGGCGGAAAGCGGACGTCCTGCGCGAATCGCCCCCGTGGCATCCATCACACCTGATCGCACCAACCTGGAGAAGAACGCCCCCGTGATCATGCCCAAGGTCGTCTCCGAGCGGGAGCCGTACCGCATCACGACGCTGCACCCCCGGACCTACAACGAGGCCCGTACCATCGGGGAACACTTCCGTGAGGGCACTCCGGTGATCATGAATCTCACGGAGATGGACGACACGGACGCGAAGCGTCTCGTGGACTTCGCCGCCGGACTCGTCTTCGGTCTGCACGGCAGCATTGAACGCGTGACACAGAAGGTGTTCCTGCTGTCGCCTGCTAACGTCGATGTCACGGCGGAGGACAAGGCCCGCATCGCGGAGGGCGGGTTCTTCAACCAAAGCTAGACCGATCCGTCAGACACGGGGCCGGGAACACAGCGGGAGCAGGGGAGAGGGAAGCGCGGGATGGGTGTCGCACTGCAAGTGATCTACTTCGCCTTGGGGTGCTTCCTCGTCGTGCTGATCTTCCGCCTGGTCATGGACTACGTGTTCCAGTTCGCGCGTTCCTGGACACCCGGCAAGGCGATGGTGGTCGTACTGGAGGCCACCTACAGCGTCACCGATCCACCACTCAAGCTTCTTCGGCGGGTCATTCCGCCGTTGCGTCTCGGGGGCGTGGCACTCGACCTGTCCTTCTTCGTTCTGATGATCATCGTTTACATCCTCATCAGTTTCGTGCGCACCGCTGCGAGCGGCTTGTGAACGATGTGCTTCCCCGCGGGCGCGGGGACAGTCCCGATACGGTCTTGCCGACTGCCGACGACTACGTAGAGGTGAAGAAGACATGCCGCTGACTCCCGAGGACGTGCGGAACAAGCAGTTCACGACCGTCCGCCTCCGAGAAGGCTATGACGAGGACGAGGTCGATGCCTTCCTCGACGAGGTCGAGTCCGAACTGACGCGCCTGCTGCGCGAGAACGAGGACCTGCGCGCCAAGCTGGCAGCCGCCACGCGTGCCGCCGCGCAGAACCAGCAGCAGCAGGGCATGCGCAAGCCGGAACCCCAGGACCAGCGAGGCCCCGGCGCCCCCGTGCCCGCGGCCATATCCGGCCCGCCGCAGCAGCAGCAGCCGCAGATGGGCCCGCCGCAGCTCCCGGGCGGCCAGCCGCAGCTGCCGCCGGGCCCCGGCGGCCAGGGCCAGCAGGGCCCCGGCCCGATGGGCGGCCCCATGGGCGGCCCCATGCAGCAGCACCCCATGGGTGGACCCCAGGGCATGCAGCAGCAGCCCATGGGCGGCCCCCAGGGCATGCAGCAGCAGCAGTCGATGGGCGGCCAGAACCCGCTCGGCCAGCAGATGCAGCCCATGGGCCAGCAGATGCAGCCGATGGGGCAGCAGATGCAGCCCATGGGTCAGCCGATGCACCAGCAGCAGCCGCAGCTTCCGCAGCAGGGCCCCGGTGGCGACAGCGCCGCGCGCGTCCTGTCGCTGGCGCAGCAGACCGCCGACCAGGCGATCGCGGAGGCCCGCTCCGAGGCCAACAAGATCGTCGGCGAGGCCCGGTCGCGCGCCGAGGGCCTGGAGCGGGACGCCCGCGCCAAGGCCGACGCGCTGGAGCGGGACGCGCAGGAGAAGCACCGCGTCGCGATGGGCTCCCTGGAGTCCGCCCGCGCCACGCTGGAGCGCAAGGTCGAGGACCTGCGGGGCTTCGAGCGTGAGTACCGCACGCGTCTGAAGTCCTACCTCGAGTCGCAGCTGCGCCAGCTGGAGACCCAGGCCGACGACTCCCTGGCCCCGCCGCGGAACCCGGCCGGTCCCGCGCTGCCGCCGTCGCCGTCCCCGTCGATGGCTCCGGCCGGTGCGATGGGCCACTCCATGGGCGGTCCCTCGATGGGTGGCCCGTCCCCCATGGGCGGTCCCTCCCCGATGGGTGCCCCGTCCTACGGCGGCAACCCGCAGCAGATGTCCCCGGCGATGACCCAGCCGATGGCTCCGGTGCGGCCGGCTGCGCCGCAGCCGATGCAGGCGCCGTCGCCGATGCGGGGCTTCCTGATCGACGAGGACGACAACT
Source organism: Streptomyces sp. BF23-19 (assembly GCF_041106355.1). Taxonomy (NCBI): domain Bacteria; kingdom Bacillati; phylum Actinomycetota; class Actinomycetes; order Kitasatosporales; family Streptomycetaceae; genus Streptomyces; species Streptomyces sp. BF23-19. Next base: position 16,859 of record NZ_JBGBPT010000067.1, read on the forward strand.
AGGCGCCGCCGCCGTTCTGCGGTCGGCAGCCGCGCTCTACGGGCCGGGCCCGAGGTTCTACGGAACCTCGGGCCCGGCCCGTTCCCGTACCCGGGTGCGGCGCCGTTGCGGGGGCGCTGCCCCCGAGCCCCCGCGCCTCGATCGCCGGCGAGGCTGAAAGATCCGGGGCGTTGCCCCCGAGCCCCCGCGCCTCGATCGCCGGCGGGGCTGAAAGACCGGGGCTCCGCCCCGAACCCCGCGCCTCGATCGCCGGCGAGGCTGAAAGACCGGGGCGGAGCCCCAGGACATGGCGGGGCAGACGAAAGCGGCCCGTCCCCCCACCCGGGAGGGGACGGGCCGCTTCGGCCGCGGGTTACGCCTTGCGGAGGCGGAAGGTCAGGCCCAGGGGCTCGTCCGTGAACGGGTCACCGTACGCGCCGTCCGCCTCGCCCGACGCGAAGTCCGTCGCCAGGACCTCGTCCGCGATCAGGCCCGCGTGGTCCGTCAGGGCCGTGACGACCTCCGGGTCCGCGGAGGACCAGCGGAGCGCGATGCGGTCGGCCACGTCGAGGCCGGAGTTCTTCCGGGCCTCCTGGATCAGGCGGATCGCGTCACGGGCCAGGCCCGCCAGTCGCAGCTCCGGGGTGATCTCCAGGTCCAGGGCGACCGTCGCGCCCGAGTCGGACGCCACCGACCAGCCCTCGCGGGGGGTCTCCGTGATGATGACCTCCTCGGGGGTGAGGGTGACCGGCTCGCCGTTCACCTCCACCGAGGCCTCGCCGGAGCGCAGCGCCAGGGACAGGGCAGCGGCGTCGGCCGCGGCCACGGCCTTGGCCACGTCCTGGACGCCCTTGCCGAAGCGCTTGCCCAGCGCGCGGAAGTTCGCCTTCGCCGTCGTGTCCACCAGGGACCCGCCGACCTCCGACAGGGAGGCCAGGGAGGAGACGTTCAGCTCCTCCGTGATCTGGGACTGCAGCTCCGGGGAGAGCGCGTCGAAGCCCACCGCGCCGACCAGGGCCCGGGAGAGCGGCTGACGGGTCTTGACGCCCGACTCGGCCCGCGTCGCCCGGCCCAGCTCCACCAGGCGGCGGACCAGCTGCATCTGCTGGGAGAGGGTCGGGTCGATCGCCGAGGCGTCCGCCGTCGGCCACGTCGACAGGTGGACCGACTCCGGGGCGTCCTGGGTGACCGGGACGACCATGTCCTGCCAGACCCGCTCCGTGATGAAGGGGGTCAGCGGGGCGAGGAGCCGGGTGACCGTCTCCACCACGTCGTGGAGGGTGCGCAGCGCGGCCGCGTCGCCCTGCCAGAAGCGGCGCCGCGAGCGGCGGACGTACCAGTTGGACAGGTCGTCGACGAAGGCGGAGAGGAGCTTGCCCGCGCGCTGGGTGTCGTACGACTCCATCGCCTCGGTGACCTCGGCGACGAGCGTGTGGAGCTCCGAGAGCAGCCACCGGTCGAGGACCGTGCGGTCGGCCGGGGCCGGGTCGGAGGCGGAGGGCGCCCAGTTCGACGTACGGGCGTACAGGGCCTGGAAGGCCACCGTGTTCCAGTACGTGAGGAGGGTCTTGCGCACGACCTCCTGGATCGTGCCGTGGCCCACGCGGCGCGCCGCCCACGGGGAACCGCCGGCCGCCATGAACCAGCGCACCGCGTCCGCGCCGTGCTGGTCCATGAGCGGGATCGGCTGCAGGATGTTGCCCAGGTGCTTGGACATCTTGCGGCCGTCCTCGGCGAGGATGTGGCCCAGGCAGACCACGTTCTCGTACGAGGACTTGTCGAAGACCAGGGTGCCGACCGCCATCAGCGTGTAGAACCAGCCGCGCGTCTGGTCGATCGCCTCCGAGATGAACTGCGCCGGGTAGCGCTTCTCGAAGATCTCCTTGTTCTTGTACGGGTAGCCCCACTGCGCGAACGGCATCGAGCCCGAGTCGTACCAGGCGTCGATGACCTCCGGGACGCGGACGGCCTCCAGCGAGCAGCCCTCCGCCGTGCAGGGGAAGGTCACGTCGTCGATGTACGGGCGGTGCGGGTCCAGGTTCGAGTGGTCCTGGCCCGACAGCTCGGACAGCTCGGCGCGGGAGCCGACGCAGGTGAGGTGGTTCTCCTCACAGCGCCAGATCGGCAGCGGGGTGCCCCAGTACCGGTTGCGGGACAGCGCCCAGTCGATGTTGTTGTTGAGCCAGTCGCCGAAGCGGCCCTGCTTGACCGAGTCGGGGAACCAGTTCGTCTTCTCGTTCTCCCGCAGCATCGCGTCCTTGACGGCGGTGGTGCGGATGTACCAGGACGGCTGCGCGTAGTAGAGCAGGGCCGTGTGGCAGCGCCAGCAGTGCGGGTAGCTGTGCTCGTAGGCGATGTGCTTGAAGAGCAGGCCGCGGGCGTCGAGGTCGGCGGTCAGCTTCTCGTCGGCCTTCTTGAAGAAGACGCCGCCGACCAGCGGGACGTCCTCCTCGAAGGTGCCGTCGGGGCGGACCGGGTTCACGACGGGCAGGCCGTACGCACGGCAGACCGCGAGGTCGTCGGCGCCGAAGGCGGGGGACTGGTGGACCAGACCGGTGCCGTCCTCGGTCGTGACGTACTCGGCGTTCACGACGTAGTGGGCGGGCTCCGGGAACTCCACGAGGTCGAAGGGACGCCGGTAGGTCCAGCGCTCCATCTCCTTGCCCGTGAAGGTCTGGCCGGTGGCCTCCCAGCCCTCGCCCAGGGACTTCTCCAGGAGCGGCTGGGCGACGACCAGCTTCTCCTCGCCGTTCGTGGCGACGACGTACGTGACGTCGGGGTGCGCGGCCACGGCGGTGTTGGACACCAGGGTCCAGGGGGTGGTCGTCCAGACCAGCAGCGCCGCCTCGCCCGCGAGCGGGCCGGAGGTCAGCGGGAAGCGGACGTACACCGAGGGGTCCACGACCGTCTCGTAGCCCTGGGCCAGCTCGTGGTCCGAGAGGCCGGTGCCGCAGCGGGGGCACCAGGGGGCGACGCGGTGGTCCTGGGTGAGCAGACCCTTGTTGAAGATCTCCTTCAGCGACCACCACACGGACTCCACGTACTCGGGGTCCATGGTCCGGTAGGCGTCGTCCAGGTCGACCCAGTAGCCCATCCGGGTCGTGAGCTCGGTGAACGCGTCGGTGTGGCGGGTCACGGACTCGCGGCACTTGGCGTTGAACTCGGCGATGCCGTACGCCTCGATGTCCTGCTTGCCGTTGAAGCCCAGCTCCTTCTCGACGGCGAGCTCGACGGGCAGACCGTGGCAGTCCCAGCCGGCCTTGCGGGCCACGTGGTAGCCGCGCATGGTGCGGAACCGGGGGAAGACGTCCTTGAAGACGCGGGCCTCGATGTGGTGCGCGCCGGGCATGCCGTTCGCGGTGGGCGGGCCCTCGTAGAAGACCCACTCGGGGCGGCCCTCGGACTGCTCCAGGGTCTTGGCGAAGGTCTTGCTCTCGCGCCAGAAGTCGAGGACGGCGTGCTCGAGGGCAGGCAGGTCGACCTGGGCGGGTACCGGGCGGTACTGCGGCGGTGTGGTCATGAGGCTGAACTCTTCCTCCGGCGGGATGTCATTCCGTCCGGAGGGACGAGAGCACTGCTGCTCCCGCGGTACCACCCTCCTTGGCCGCCGGACGGATCCGGTGGCCCCCTCATTGGGGTGCGAAGCCGGTTCTACTCGCCGTCCGGGGATACGGGGATCCCGTGCGGGCTTTCTTCCGGCGGCTCAGGGGTGATCCTTCACATCGCGCTCGCCCCCGGGCTCTCACCGTCCCCGGGTCGCTCCTGGCTGCGTACGACGCTACTCGTCCCCGTCCATGCCTCTCGCTGGGCCCAGTGTACGGGCCCGGGGGCCGCACGGCAGACCGGTTTACGGGGGCCCGTACGGGGGCCGCCGGCCCGGCGTGGCGGGGCCGCGGGGAGGGTCCGCGCGCGACCCCGGCGTGCCCCCGGCGTGACCCGAATGGGCCTGCCGTGCCGGTGACGACTCGGGTGGGGCGGGAGTGGCGGATTACCGGGGCTCCTGATGGGCACAACGGATGCAGGTTGACCTCGATGGATGCGTGCCCCGTTGCCGCGGGGCCGGTGTCGATTTATCGTTCCGGCACGATTCGCGAGCAAAGATCACAGTATGTGAAGGGGCCGCGGCCATGGTGGCGAAGAAGACCGCCGGGAGTACTGCCAAGAAGGCTGTCGGGAAGGCCGCCGGGAAGGCGGCGGTCTCCGAGGACGCGGCCCCCGCCAAGAAGGCGACCGCTGCCCGAAAGGCCGCCACCGGAGCACGCGCTCCGGACGGGAAGGCGACCGCCGTCAAGAAGACGACCGCCGTCGAGAAGCGGACGGCCACGGCCAAGAAGGCCGCGGCCGAGGGGGCGGCACCTGCCGCGAAGAAGACGGGAGTCCGGAAAGTGGTTGCCAAGAAGAGCGCGGGTACGGCGAGGAAGACGGCCGCGGCCGCCACCAGTGGGCTCCCCAAGGCGCGGGCCACGGCGGGCCTGGCCCCCGGCGAGCTCGCCGTACGGCCCGGGGAGGACCCGTGGACCCCCAAGGAGGTCGAGGACGCCCGTGCGGAGCTCCTGTCGGAGGTACTGCGCCTGCGGGCCGAGCTCGACGCCTCCGAAGCGGCCATCACCGGCCTGATGCGGGACTCCGGGGACGGCGCGGGCGACGACCAGGCCGACACGGGCACCAAGAACATCACCCGGGAGTCCGAGCTGGCGCTCGCGGCGAACGCCACCTCGATGCTGGAGCAGACCGAGCGGGCCCTGGAACGGCTGGAGGCGGGCACGTACGGGCTCTGCGAGAACTGCGGGCAGCCCATCGGCAAGGCCAGGATGCAGGCCTTCCCACGGGCCACGCTGTGCGTCGACTGCAAGCAGAAGCAGGAACGGCGGCACTAGGCCGTCTCATTCGGATCTTGTCGGGTGGGGCCGTGCCGGACGCCCCGGGCCCGGCAAGATCCGGAAGAGACCGCCTGGCCAGGTCGGGGAGGTGGGGCAGGCGGTCCGCGGGGGCCCTGACGTACTCTCGTGTTCCGTCAGGGTCCAGGAGGAGCCTGGTTCGAGCTAGTTCGAGGGACTCACGTGGCAGAGGCGGAGCGCATCATCGGTACGCCGGAGGTCGGGGACGACACCCAGCCGGAGTCCGTCGGGCCCAAGGGGCGCCGTCGGATCACGGCTCTGCTCGTCGTGGCGGTGCTCGCCTACCTGCTCGACCTCGGCAGCAAGATGCTGGTCGTGGCGAAGCTGGAGCACCAGCCGCCGATCGAGATCATCGGTGACCTGCTGAAGTTCGAGGCCGTCCGCAACCCGGGCGCCGCCTTCGGCTTCGGCGAGGCCTTCACCATCATCTTCACCTGCATCGCGGCCTCGGTGATCGTGGTGATCGTCCGGCTGGCCCGCAAGCTCTACAGCCTGCCGTGGGCGATCGCGCTCGGCCTGCTGCTGGGCGGTGCGCTGGGCAATCTGACCGACCGGATCTTCCGTTCGCCGGGTGTGTTCCGCGGCGCGGTCGTCGACTTCATCGCGCCCGCCCATTTCGCCGTCTTCAACCTCGCGGACTCGGCGATCGTGTGCGGCGGCATCCTGATCGTCCTGCTGTCCTTCAAGGGCCTGGACCCGGACGGGACCGTCCACAAGGACTGATCGCGGGACGGTCGGACCGCCCCGTCCTGCATACTCGACGGGTGAGTACGATTCCCGAGATCCGCACCCTGCCCGTTCCCGATGGCCTCGAGGGCGAGCGCGTCGACGCCGCCATCGCCCGTATGTTCGGTTTCTCCCGGACGAAGGCGGCCGATCTCGCGGCCGCGGGAAAGGTGTCGGTCGACGGCAGTGTCGTCGGGAAGTCCGAGCGTGTGCACGGTGGCGCCTGGCTCGAAGTCGAGATGCCCGAGCCGGCCCGGCCGGTCGAGCTCGTTGCCGAGCCCGTCCCTGGCATGGAGATCATCCACGATGACGACGACATCGTCGTCATCATGAAGCCGGTGGGCGTCGCCGCCCACCCGAGCCCCGGCTGGACCGGCACCACCGTCATCGGTGGCCTCGCCGCGGCCGGCTACCGCATCTCCACCTCCGGCGCGTCCGAGCGCCAGGGCATCGTGCACCGCCTCGACGTCGGCACGTCCGGCCTGATGGCCGTCGCCAAGTCGGAGCGCGCGTACACCTCGCTGAAGAACCAGTTCCGCGAGCGCGTCGTGGACAAGCGCTACCACGCGCTGGTCCAGGGCCACCCGGACCCGATGAGCGGCACGATCGACGCGCCGATCGGCCGCCACCCCAACGCGGACTACAAGTGGGCCGTGATCCAGGACGGCAAGGCGTCCGTCACCCACTACGACCTGATCGAGGCCTTCCGCGCCGCCTCGCTGCTGGACATCAAGCTGGAGACCGGGCGCACGCACCAGATCCGCGTGCACATGTCCGCGCACCGCCACCCCTGTGTCGGCGACCTGACCTACGGCGCCGACCCGACCGTCGCCAAGCGGCTCGGCCTCACCCGGCAGTGGCTGCACGCGGTGCGCCTCGGCTTCGAGCACCCGGCGGACGGGCAGTGGGTCGAGTTCGAGAGCGGCTACCCGGCGGACCTGCAGCACGCGCTGGACGTGATCCGGGCGGAGAGCGAGTGACCTCGCCGGTCGAGCGCACGGTCGAGGTGCGGGTCGCCGTCTCGGAGGAGGACCTGAAGTCCTGCTTCGCGGTGCGGTCCGAGGTCTTCGTGGTCGAGCAGTCGGTGCCGGAGTCGATCGAGTACGACGCGTACGACGCGGACGCGGTGCACGTCCTGGCCGTGGACGCGGACGGCGTGCCGCTGGGCACGGGCCGGCTGCTGTACGGGCCGGCGGCCCTCGGCAAGACGGGCGACCTGACGGTCGGATCGCTGGGCCGGCTGGCCGTGGCCAAGTCCGCGCGCGGGCTGGGCGTGGGGGTGGCGCTGGTGCGCGCGATCGAGGCGGAGGCTGCCCGGAGGGGGCTGGCCGCGGTCGATCTGGGCGCGCAGACGCATGCGCTGGGCTTCTACGAGCGGCTCGGCTACGTGGCCTACGGCCCGGAATTCCAGGACGCGGGCATCCCCCACCGCGCGATGCGGCGCCCGCTTCCGTAGCCGGGGCTCCGCCCCGGACCCCGCGCCTCAATCGCCGGCGAGGCTGAAAGATCGCCTCAAACGCCGGCGGGGCTGGATGGTCGCCTCGATCGCCGGCGGGGCCGGAAATTCCAGCCCCGCCGGCGATCGAGGCGCCGGCGCGGAGCGCCGTCGCGGGTTCGGGGCGGAGCCCCGACACGGCCCCCGACCCGCACGAGCCAAGCGCAGCGGACTGGCAGGGTGGGGGAGTGGATCAGCTTGCTCTGCTGTTCGTGCTCCTGCTCGGGGCCGTGGTCACGGTGCCGCTCGGGGACCGGCTCAAACTGCCCGCGCCCGTCCTGATGACCATCGGCGGGGTGATCCTCGCCCTGGTGCCGGCCGTGCCGAACGTCGAGATCCCGCCCGAGTTCATCCTGCCGCTGGTGCTGCCGCCCCTGCTGTACGCCTCCGTGCAGCGCACGTCCTGGCGACAGTTCGCCGCCAACGTCCGGCCCATCCTGCTGTTGGCCGTGGCCCTGGTGTTCGTCACCACCGGCGCGGTGGCCGCCGTCGCCAACGCCGTCGTGCCGGGGCTGCCGATCGCCGCCGCCCTCGCCCTCGGCGCGCTCGTCGCCCCGCCCGACCCGGTGGCCGCCACCGCCGTCGCGGGATCGCTCGGGCTGCCCCGCCGCATGGTGTCGATCCTGGAGGGCGAGGGGCTCTTCAACGACGTGACGGCGATCGTGCTCTACCACGTGGCCGTCGCCGCCGTCGTGAGCGGCAGTTTCTCCTGGCCCGATGCGCTCGGGGAGTTCGTGCTCTCCGCCGTGGTGGCCGTGGCCGTCGGGCTCGCGCTCGGCTGGATCACCCACCGGCTCATGGGGCGGCTCGGTGACGCCACCCTGCAGATCGGGCTGACCCTGCTGGTGCCGTTCGTCGCGTACGTGGTGGCCGAGGAGCTGCAGGGTTCGGGGGTGCTGGCCGTGCTGACGACGGCCCTGTTCCTGGCCGAGTACGCGAGCGACGCCGACGACGTGCTGGGGCGCCTCGCCGGGCACACCTTCTGGGAAGTCGTCGACATGCTGGTCACCGGCGTGGCCTTCGGGCTGATCGGGCTGGAGCTGCACAACGTCTTCGGCACGGCCGAGGACCGGGTGTGGGAGATGGCCGGGTGGGCGGCGATCGTGGTCGCGGTGGTGGTCGGGGTACGGCTGGTGTGGCTGCTGCCGGCCGGCTGGCTCGCGAAGAAGCTGCACCAGCGGCGCGACTACGACGAGGAGATCCCGCTGAGCTGGCGGGAGAGCGTGGTGATGTGGTGGGCCGGGATGCGCGGGGTGGCCTCGGTGGCCCTGGCCCTGGCCATTCCCCTCAAGACGGACGCCGGTGAGCCCTTTCCCGGGCGGGACCAGATCATCTTCATCGCGTTCGCGGTGATCATGACGACGCTGGTGTGCCAGGGGCTGACCCTGCCGTGGCTGGTACGGCGGCTGGGGGTGGAGGCCGACACGGACGCCGAGCGGGACGCGGAACGGCGGCTGGCGATCCGCGCGGCCAAGGCCGCGAAGCGGCGGCTGAAGGAGATCGAGGAGGTGGAGGAGCTGCCGGAGGACCTCGTCGAGCAGTTGTACCGGCGCGCGTACGACGTGGGGGCCAGGATCAGCCCCGACATGGTGGACGAGGAACGGCGCGAGGCGTACGCGAAGCGGGTGGAGCGGCTGCACGACATCCAGCGGATCCAGCGGGAGATGATGTCGGCCGCCCGCCACGAGATCCTGGCCGCCCGCAGCGAACCCGGCTCCGACCCGGAGATCGTGGACCGGGTGCTGCGGCATCTGGACGTCCGGAGCCTGCGCACGCCGTGAGCGGCCGTGGGCCGGGTCCGCCGGCGGACGGAGTCCGACGCAGCGGCCCGAAGCCGGGGAGGCCCCTCGGGGCCGAGCCGTGCGAGGGGTGCGTCGGGGATGGGTCCGGGTGCTGCGGCATCCGGACGTCCGGAGCGCACGCCGTGAGCGGTCAGCCCGCCAGCCGTTCCAGACCGCGCAGGAAGCGGACGTACGGGGACCAGCGGGCCGGGTGGGCGATCGTGCCCGTGCACGCCAGTTCGGCGCGGTCCAGGCAGTCCTCCAGGACGGCGTCGTGCCCCGAACGGAAGGCCAGTGGCCAGGTGATGCGGGCCAGGCCGCTGACCCGCATCGCGAGGGTGTGCCGCAGCACCGTCCGCTCCGCGTCGACCGGCAGCACGGCGAACTCGTGGAAGCCGTGGAAGCCGCGCGGCCCGGTGAAGGCGAAGCGGACCCAGGTCCCGGGCACGTACGCGGAGACCGTGTACCGCACCGGCCCGTGGCCGCCCACCGCGCCCACCGCCAAGGGGCGGTCGAACTCCATCGGATCCCACACGCGGCCCGGCCACAGCCGGTCCTCGTCCCCGGCCGCCAGCGTGTCGATCAGCGCACCGACCTCGCTCTCCTTCGCCGCGATCACGCGTTCGTGCAAGTTGTGGACACCCATGGAAGGCCCTCCCCTTCAGGTTATTAGAGAGAGGTCTCTAATAATCTGGAGGGTACTCTCTGATTCATGGCGAGACCACCCCGCTTCGACACCGACCAGATCCTCGACGCCGCCGTCCGGCTGGCCGCCTCCGCCGGGCCGGTCGGCGTGACCATGACCGCCGTCGCCCAGGCGATCGGGGCGCCCAGCGGCTCCATGTACCACCGCTTCGCCGGGCGCGCCGCCCTGCTCGCCGAGGTGTGGCTGCGCAGCGTCGAGCGGTTCCAGGAGGGGTACCTCGCCTGCCTGCACGGCGACACCGACCCCCGCCGGGCCGCCCGCGCGGCCGCCCGGCACGTCGTGGGGTGGAGCCGCGCCCACCCCGAGGAGGCCGTCCTCCTGCTCTACGGCCCGTGGGAGTTCGGCCGCGCCGACTGGTCCGAGGAGCACACCGGCCGGGCCGATTCCGGCAACGGGCGGGTGTACGCCGCCATCGGCGACCTCGCCGCCGCTCTCGGCGCGACGGAGCCCCAGGATCGCGACCGGGTCGTCCTGGCCCTGATCGACCTCCCGCTCTCGGTCGTCCGCCGCCACCTGCGTGCAGGCGACCCGCTGCCCCCGCACGCCGAGGACCTCGCCGAGGAGTCCGCGGCCGCGCTCCTCCCCGCAGCCCCCGGTGACCCCGCCGCCTAGGGAGTCTCCGCGGCCGGGCCCGTGGCGATGCGGGGGAGGGCGTAGGGGTGCTCGGCCACCAGCCAGGTGATCATGCGCTCGCGGACCGCGCAGCGCAGGGTCCAGACGTCGTCCGCGTCCTTCGCCGTGACCACGGCGCGGATCTGGACCGTGTGCGGTGTGGTGTCCGTCACGGCCAGCCCGCCGCCGCGGCCGTCCCACTCCGGCAGCTCCGCCAGGATGTGCTGGAGCCGCTCCCGCATCAGGTCGACCGGCGCACCGTGGTCCAGGTGCCAGAAGACCGTGCCGGTCATCTGCGCGCCGCCGCGCGACCAGTTCTCGTAGGGCTTGCTCGTGAAGTAGGACACCGGCATCGTGATGCGGCGCTCGTCCCAGGTGCGGACCGTCAGGAAGGTCAGGGTGATCTCCTCGACCCGGCCCCACTCCTTGTCCACCACCACCGTGTCCCCGATGCGGACGGTGTCGCCGAAGGCGATCTGCAGGCCCGCGAAGAGGTTGCTCAGCGAGGCCTGGGCGGCGATGCCCGCCACGATGCCGAGGACGCCCGCCGAGGCCAGGAGCGAGGCGCCGAGCGCCCGCATCGGCGGGAAGGTCAGCAGCATCGCCGACGCGGCGACCACGACCACCACCGCCGTGACCACCCGATGGATCAGCGTGACCTGGGTGCGGACCCGGCGGACCCGGGCCTCGTCCTCGGTCGCCGCCGCGTAGCGCGCGTACGTGGAGTCGACGACGGCCGTCGCGATGCGTACCGCGAGCCAGGATGCGGAGGCGATCAGGACCAGGGTCAGGAACCGGCCGACGCCGAAGGCGTGGTCGGGCAGGATCCCCGCCCGCCGGTAGGAGGCCCTGAGCAGCGAGGTGCACAGGACGACCTGGAAGGGCAGCCGGCAGTGGCGCAGCAGACCCCACAGGGGGGTCTCGGTGTGCCGGGCGTCGGCCCGGCGCAGCAGCAGGTCCAGCAACCAACCCGCGATCAGGGTGGCGACCAGGGCGCCGCCGATGACCGTGACGGGGCGTAGGACGTTCTCCATCTCCATGGGTACGAACGTAGCGGGAAGCGGGCCGCGAGCCCCCGGTCCACGGCGGCCGGCACGATGGAGGCATGAACATCATGCTTTTCCATTCGACGTACGGGCTGCGGCCCGCGGTGCACGCGGCGGCCGACCGGCTGCGCGCGGCCGGGCACCAGGTCCAGGTGCCGGATCTCTTCGAGGGACGCACCTTCGGGACCGTCGAGGAGGGCATGGCCCACCGGGACGAGATCGGCCGTGACGAACTGCTGAAGCGCGCGGTGCTGGCCTCCGCCCCCTACTCGGACCACGGACTGGTCTACGCGGGCTTCTCCTTCGGCGGTTCCGTCGCCCAGCACCTGGCGATGGCCGACGAGAAGGCGCGCGGGCTGCTGCTCCTGCACGGGACGGCGGACCTGGAGGAGGACGCCTCGGTGGACGAGTTGCCCGTGCAGCTGCACATCGCGGACCCGGACCCGTTCGAGCCGCACGACTGGCTGACGGCCTGGTACCTGCGGATGCAGCGGGCGGGGGCCGACGTGGAGGTCCACAGCTACCCCGGTGCCGGGCACCTGTTCACCGACCCGGAGTTGGACGACTACGACGCCGAGGCCGCCGAGCAGCTCTGGAAGGTCGCCGTCGGCTTCCTCGACGGTCTGTAGGCGCGAGAACGACGAGGGCCCGGCCCGGCGAGATGCCGGACCGGCCCTTCGTCGTCGGTGGGTCAGCCCGCGCGGTAGGCGGTCCAGCTGCTCGACATGCGAGCCACCTGGCCGGCGGTGAACTGGTACATGCAGGAGTCGTACGTGTAGTCCATGAAGTTGCGGATCGGGTCGACGCCCGGCTTGCTCGCGCAACTGTCACGCCCGGTCGGGCACTCGTACGCGGCGCTCTTCTCGGCCGGGGTGTCGGAGACGTAGTCGCCGTTGCCGTTACAGCCGCCCTGGAAGGTGTGGTAGAGCCCCAGCCAGTGGCCGACCTCGTGGGTGGCGGTGTCACCCTCGTTGTAGTTGGCCGCGGAGCCGCCCGGCAGCGAGCTGTCGAGCACGACCACGCCGTCCATCTTGGGGCTGGACGCGTAGGAGGTCGGGAAGGTCGCCCAGCCCAGCAGGCCGCCGGAGAGCTTGGCGGTGTAGAAGTTGAGCGCGCCCGGGCCGCCCTTGCGCAGGGTGTTCTTCATGTCCTTCTCGGCCTGGGAGCCGGAAGCCAGGTTGTACCAGGTGGCGTTGTCCGTGTAGTCGGTGGCCGCCAGGGTGAACTGGAAGTTCGTGTTGACGTTGCCGGTGCCCTGGCCGCCGTAGGCCGCGTTGAGGACCGCGAGCTGCTTGCTCACGTCGGTGGACGTCAGCTTGCCGGTGGTGCCGGAGTGCACGACGTGGAAGTACACGGGGATGTTCACGACGGCCTCGGCGGCCGCCAGGCTGCGCTGCGGCTGGTTCTTGAGGGCCTTGTCCAGCTTCGCCTTGAGGTCGGCGTCCATGGACTTCGCCTGCGCGTCGGTGATCGCGTTGGGCTCGTCCGCGTGCTCGTCGTGGGCGCGGGCGACGCGGGCGTTCGCGGCGCCGGAGGAGGCGGGCTGGTCGGCGCAGACCTCGGCGGGGGACTTGGCGGCGGCCGCGAGCGTGGTGGGGGCGGCGAGCGGCGTGAACGCCAAGGTTCCGGCCAGGACCGCCGTGCCCATGAGGCGGCGGCGGAGAAGGGGGGATATGCGGGCAACTGCGCGCACGTGTGCTCCTCGCGTGGGGGGTCGTGGGGGGTGGTGGCCTGAAGGATCTTCTTCAGCTGGCGCGAAGCTTATGTGTGCATGACATATTCAGGTCAAGTGCCTTACGTAAAAGATTTGTTGCTTCTGACGCACATGGGGCGCCTGGTATGTACCAGGCGCCCCATGTGGCCGGAAAATCGACGGTCGATCAGCGGACGGGCTGGTGCACCCGCTCCACCTTCTGGGTCCCGTTCAGCGTCCGGTACGACCGGCTCCACGCGGAGGTGGCGCCCTGCTGCCGCTTGTCGGACACCACGTAGTAGTCCATCTGCGAGCGCTCCGCCGTCACGTCCAGCACCCCGTAGCCGTGCGCGTCCATGTCCAGCCACTTCACGTGCCAGTTGGCGGCCTTGATGGCCGACTCGGCCACCAGCGAGAGGGTGTCCGGCAGGACGTGCAGCATGTCGTCGAGGTTGTCGGAGGTCACCGAGGTGACCACGAACTCGGTCGCCGCCGTCCCCGAACCCGGGTAGGTGGCCATGTTCATCGGGACCTCGTTCGCCCACGCCATGTGGATGTCGCCGGTCAGGAACACGGTGTTCTTGACGCCCCGGTCCTTCAGGTGACCCAGCAGCTCCTTGCGGTCGTCCGTGTACCCGTCCCACTGGTCCACATTGATCGCGAGGCCGCCCTCGGGCAGGCCGAGCAGCTTGGTCAGCGGCTTCAGCAGGTGCGCGGGCAGCGAGCCGAAGGCCACCGGCGAGATCATCACCGAGGTGCCGACCAGCTTCCAGGTCGCCTCCGAGCCGGCGAGGCCCGACTTGAGCCAGTCCAGCTGGGCGCGCCCGGTGATGGTGCGCTCCGGGTCGTCCACCGAGCCGCTGCCCGTCTTGGCCGGCTGCGAACGGAAGGAGCGCAGGTCCAGCAGGTGCAGATCGGCGAGGGTGCCGAAGCGCAGCCGCCGGTAGACGGTGCCCGCGATGGAGGCGCGTACGGGCATCCACTCGAAGTACGCCTGCTTGGCGGCGGCCGCGCGGGCCGCCCACTCACCCTCGGCACCCGGCGTGTGGTTCTCGGCGCCGCCGGCCCAGGCGTCGTTGGCGAACTCGTGGTCGTCCCATATGGCGATGACCGGGTGCGCGTGGTGCAGGGCCTGCAGGTCGGCGTCCGTCTTGTACTTGCCGTGACGGGTGCGGTAGTCGGCGAGCGAGACGATCTCGTGCTTCGGCTCGTGCGGGCGGACGACGTACTTCGCCTCCGGATATCCCCCGGACTGGTACTCGTAGATGTAGTCGCCCAGGTGCAGGATCGCGTGCAGGTCCGTGCGGGCCGCCAGGTGGCGGTAGGCGGAGAAGTAGCCGGACTCCCAGTTGGCGCAGGAGACCACGCCGAAGCGGACCCCCTCGGTCGTCGCCTCGTGGGCCGGGGTGGTCAGGGTGCGCCCGACGGGGGAGACGGTGGCGCCGGCCGTGAAGCGGTACCAGTACGGCGTCTGCGGCTGGAGCCCGCGCACGTCCACCTTGACCGTGTGGTCGGTGGCGGCGCTCGCCGTGACGGTGCCGGAGCCGACGATCCGGGAGAAGCCCTTGTCGGACGCCACTTCCCAGCCCACCTGGGTGGCCGGGCCGAGCCCGGAGCCGGGTACCGCCTCGGGGGTCGGGGTGACGCGGGTCCACAGCAGGACCCCGTCGGGCAGCGGGTCGCCCGAGGCGACGCCGTGGAGGAAGGCGGGCGCGGTGCCCGCCGCGTGGGCGGCCGAGGCGCCCAACGAGGTGAGGGGGGCCAGCGCGGCCGTGGCCGCCGCGGCCAGAACGACCGTGCGGCGGCGGGGAGTTGCCGCGGACTGGGAAGGGGTGAGATGACTGGTCACGGGCGATGATATTACCGACGGGTACACCAGCTGGACCAGGTGCGGGAATGCAAAGGGCGGGCGAACTCTGGGAGTTCGCCCGCCCTTCGAAGCGGACCGTCCGGACGTGATTTCCGGATTGCCCCGGGATCAGCCCTGCAGGGCCTTGTCGATCGCCGCCGTGAACAGCTCCGCCGTCTGCGGCGTCTCGATCTTCTTGCCGTCCATCTTCAGGGTCGGCGTGCCCTTCACCCCGGACTTGTCGAAGGCCTTCGACATCTCCAGCGCCCACCGGTCGTACGTACCGTCCTCGACGGCCTTCTTGAACTCGGCGTTGCCCTTGAGCGCCGGGACGGTGTCCGCGACCTTCAGCAGGTAGTCGTCCTTGGCGAAGCTGTCGACGGTCTCCTCCGGGTGCTGCTCCTTGGAGTACAGCGCCCCCTTGTACTGCAGGAAGGCCTCCGGGCTGACGTTCAGCGCCGCGCCCAGCGCGCTCAGCGCGTTCTTCGAGCCCTCGCCCTTGACCGCGTTGTCGATGAAGGTGGCGCCGACGTACTGGAGCTTGTACTTGCCCGCGTCGACGTCCTTCTTGATCTGCTCACCGGCCGCCTGCTCGAAGGCGGCGCAGGCCGGGCAGCGCGAGTCCTCGTACAGCTCCAGCGTCTTCTTCGCCTCGGGCTTGCCGATGACGACCGTGGTGCCGTCCTCGCCCTCGGTGTTCTTCGGCTTGACCAGCTCGGCCTTGGCGGCCTTCTCCCAGTGGCCGGGCTGGTTGGCCTGCATGACCCCGTAGCCGATGGCGCCGATCACGCCGAGCGCGAGCACGACCCCGCCCGCCACGATCACCTGGCGGCGCACCTTGTCCTTCTTGGCCTGGGCCTCGCGCTCGGCGCGCAGACGCTCGCGGGCCGCTGCCTTGTTCGCGTGGCTGTTGCGTGAACTCATCATGATCTCCGTGGGGTGTGACGTGTGGAAGGGACTGCCGTACGTGCGTCAGGCGCGGGCGAGCGCGCCGAGCACGGGGGGTCCCCGCCGTCCCACGGAGTGTGCCGGGAAGCGGGTACGGGCCCCGGCGGCCGAGCGGGCCGACCGCGGCAGCGCCCGCGCCGGCCGAGGGGCCGCCGTGCCCGAAGCCGCGGCCAGCCGCAGCGGCCGGAACGCGAAGGCGGCCACCGCCCGCAGCGACCGGCCCAGCGCCCGCTCGCCGTGGCGCAGCCAGGCGGCGGCCAGCAGCCCGACCGAGACATGGGCGCCGAGCAGCAGCCAGGGCGTGTACGGCCCGGGCGAGGCCAGCAGCGCGGCCGCGTCGGCCGGCCCGGTCACCTCGGCCAGCGGTCCGCCCACCGGCGTGCCACCGCACAGGGCGTCCAGGCCCATGGCGCGCAGCGGGCCCGCGACGGGGCCGCCGGCCGGGCCGTAGCAGAGGTGCTGCCCGGTGGTGAAGACGGTGTCGGCGGCCAGCTCCAGCGGTACGAGCAGCCCGGCGATGGGGCCGAAGCCCCGTTCGCGGCCGGCCAGCGCGTAGGCGATCGCGAACACACCCGCGAAGGCCCCGGCCACCAGCGTGGGCGGCAGCGGGACCTGGGACATCAGGACGTGAGAGCCGGACGAGAGCAGTACCACGAGCGCGCTGAACAGCGCGGCCCGCAGCCCCCTCAGTCCCGTCCCGGAAATGTCCATCCTCGCGAGTGTGCCATGCGTTCCTGTGGAACAGCGGCTCAGGGAGTGAGACGCCCGTTACGGAAGAGGTCCACGAAGATCTGGTGGTCGGCACGCGCCCGGGCCCCGTACGCGTGGGCGAAGTCCACGAGCAGCTCCGCGAAGCCCTCCTCGTCGGCCGCGATCGCCGCGTCGATGGCCCGCTCGGTGGAGAACGGCACCAGGGACTGTCCGCTCTCCGCCTCGTCCGCCGACGCGTGCATGGTCGCCGTGGCCCGGCCGAGGTCGGCGACCACGGCCGCGATCTCCTCCGGGTCGTCCAGGTCCGACCAGTCCAGGTCCACCGCGTACGGGGAGACCTCCGCCACCAGCTGACCCGCGCCGTCCAGCTCGGTCCAGCCCAGCCACGGGTCGGCGTGCGCCTGGAGCGCCCGCTGCGAGATCACCGTGCGGTGCCCCTCGTGCAGGAAGTACTCCCGCACCGCCCGGTCCGTGATGTGCCGGGAGACCGCCGGGGTCTGCGCCTGCTTGAGGTAGATCACGACGTCGTTCTCCAGGGCGTCGCTGTGCCCCTCCAGCAGGATGTTGTAGGAGGGCAGGCCCGCCGAGCCGATGCCGACGCCCCGGCGGCCGACCACGTCCTTGACCCGGTAGGAATCGGGGCGCACGAGGGACTCGTCGGGAAGCGTCTCCAGGTACCCGTCGAAGGCGGCCAGCACCTTGTAGCGGGTCGCGGCGTCCAGCTCGATGGAACCGCCGCCGGAGGTGAAGCGGCGCTCGTAGTCCCGTATCTCCGTCATCGAGTCCAGCAGCGAGAAACGCGTGCGGGAGCGGGCCGAGCGCAGCGCGTCCAGCAGCGGGCCCTCGGCGGTGTCCAGGGTGAAGGAGGGCACTTCGTCATTCTTGGCGCCCGTGGCCAGCCGGTGGATCCGCTCCCGGTAGGCGCCGGCGTAGATCCGCACCAGCTCGCTTATCTGGTCGTCGCTGAGCGCCTTGGTGTAGCCGATCAGCGCGACGGAGGCGGCGAACCGCTTCAGGTCCCAGGTGAAGGGGCCGACGTAGGCCTCGTCGAAGTCGTTGACGTTGAAGATCAGCCGGCCGTTGGAGTCCATGTACGTGCCGAAGTTCTCGGCGTGCAGGTCGCCGTGGATCCACACCCGGCCCGTCCGCTCGTCCAGGTAGGGGCCGCCGTGCCGGTCCCGCTCCAGGTCGGAGTAGAAGAGGCAGGCGGTACCCCGGTAGAAGGCGAAGGCCGAAGCCGCCATCTTGCGGAATTTGACCTGGAAGGCAGCGGGGTCGGCGGCGAGCAGCTCACCGAACGCGGTGTCGAACACGTCGAGGATCTGCTCGGCGCGCTGCTCGTCGGTCGTCTCGGGGACCGCCATGGCGGGTTCCTCCTGGTGCACGGGCTGTTTCAGGTTCCGATCGACCGGACGTCGGATCGGCCCTCCTGGTTCTGCAACGCCCGACCGTACCGGTCAGTGCCCGTGATCTGTCACCCGGCCGACGTAGGATTCGAAGCTGCCCCCTCACCCCCCGCCGCCGGAGGACCCGCGCCGTGACAAAGCCGCCGTTCACGCACCTGCACGTCCACACCCAGTACTCGCTGCTGGACGGTGCCGCACGGCTGAAGGACATGTTCAACGCGTGCAACGAGATGGGCATGACGCACATCGCCATGTCCGACCACGGCAACCTGCACGGCGCCTATGACTTCTTCCACACCGCGCAGAAGGCCGGCATCACGCCGATCATCGGCATCGAGGCGTACGTCGCCCCCGAGTCCCGGCGCAACAAGCGGCGCATCCAGTGGGGCCAGCCGCACCAGAAGCGCGACGACGTCTCCGGTTCCGGTGGTTACACCCACAAGACCATCTGGGCGTCGAACGCCACCGGCCTGCACAACATCTTCCGGCTGTCCTCCGACGCGTACGCCGAGGGCTGGCTCACGAAGTGGCCGCGGATGGACAAGGAGACCATCTCCAAGTGGTCCGAGGGCCTGATCGCCTCCACCGGCTGCCCGTCCGGCGAGGTCCAGACCAGGCTGCGCCTCGGCCAGTTCGACGAGGCCGTGCAGGCCGCCTCCGACTACAAGGACATCTTCGGCGAGGGGCGCTACTTCCTGGAGCTGATGGACCACGGCATCGAGATCGAGCGCCGGGTCCGTGACGGGCTGCTGGAGATCGGCAAGAAGCTCGGCATCCCGCCGCTGGTGACGAACGACTCGCACTACACGTACGCGAGCGAGTCCGTCGCCCACGACGCCCTGCTCTGCATCCAGACCGGCAAGAACCTCTCGGACCCGGACCGCTTCCGCTTCGACGGCACCGGCTACTACCTGAAGTCGACCGACGAGATGTACGCGATCGACTCCTCGGACGCCTGGCAGGAGGGCTGCGCCAACACCCGGCTGGTCGCGGACCAGATCGACACCGAGGGCATGTTCAAGTTCCGGAACCTGATGCCGAAGTTCGACATCCCGGACGGCCACACCGAGGTCAGCTGGTTCCGCGAGGAGACCATGCGCGGCATGCACCGCCGCTACCCCGGGGGCATCCCGGAGGACCGGATGCAGCAGGCCGAGTACGAGATGGACACGATCATCTCGATGGGCTTCCCCGGCTACTTCCTCGTCGTCGCCGACTTCATCATGTGGGCCAAGAACCAGGGCATCGCGGTGGGCCCGGGCCGAGGCTCCGCGGCCGGTTCGATCGTCGCCTACGCCATGGGCATCACCGACCTCGACCCGCTCACCCACGGCCTGATCTTCGAGCGCTTCCTGAACCCCGAGCGCGTCTCCATGCCCGATGTCGACATCGACTTCGACGAGCGTCGGCGCGTCGAGGTGATCCGGTACGTGACCGACAAGTACGGCGCCGACAAGGTCGCCATGATCGGCACGTACGGCACCATCAAGGCCAAGAACGCGATCAAGGACTCGGCCCGCGTGCTGGGCTACCCGTACGCGATGGGCGACCGCCTCACCAAGGCCATGCCCGCCGACGTCCTCGGCAAGGGCATCCCGCTCTCCGGCATCCTCGACCCGGCGCACCCCCGCTACGGCGAGGCCGGCGAGATCCGCGGGATGTACGAGAACGAGCCCGACGTGAAGAAGGTCATCGACACCGCCCGCGGTGTGGAGGGCCTGGTCCGCCAGATGGGCGTGCATGCCGCCGGCGTGATCATGTCCAGCGAGACGATCACCGACCACGTACCCGTCTGGGTGCGGCACACCGACGGCGTCACCATCACCCAGTGGGACTACCCGAGCTGCGAGTCGCTCGGCCTGCTGAAGATGGACTTCCTGGGCCTGCGCAACCTCACGATCATGGACGACGCCGTCAAGATGGTGAAGGCCAACAAGGGGATCGACATCGATCTCCTCGGCCTCCCGCTCGACGACCCCAAGACCTTCGAACTGCTCGGCCGCGGTGACACCCTCGGCGTCTTCCAGTTCGACGGCGGGCCCATGCGCTCCCTGCTGCGCCTGATGAAGCCCGACAACTTCGAGGACATCTCCGCCGTCTCGGCCCTGTACCGGCCGGGCCCGATGGGCATGAACTCGCACACGAACTACGCCCTGCGCAAGAACAAGCAGCAGGAGATCACCCCGATCCACCCCGAGCTGGAGGGGCCGCTCGAAGAGGTGCTCGCGGTCACCTACGGCCTGATCGTGTACCAGGAGCAGGTCCAGAAGGCCGCCCAGATCATCGCCGGGTACTCGCTCGGCGAGGCCGACATCCTGCGCCGCGTGATGGGCAAGAAGAAGCCCGAGGAGCTGGCGAAGAACTTCGTCATCTTCGAGGCGGGCGCCAAGGAGAAGGGCTTCAGCGACCAGGCGATCAAGGCGCTGTGGGACGTCCTGGTCCCCTTCGCCGGCTACGCCTTCAACAAGGCGCACTCGGCCGCGTACGGGCTGGTCTCCTACTGGACCGCCTACCTGAAGGCGAACTTCCCCGCCGAGTACATGGCGGGCCTGCTCACCTCGGTCAAGGACGACAAGGACAAGTCCGCGATCTACCTGAACGAGTGCCGCCGGATGGGCATCAAGGTCCTGCCGCCGAACGTGAACGAGTCCGAGCCGAACTTCGCCGCCCAGGGCGACGACGTGATCCTCTTCGGCCTCACCGCGGTGCGCAACGTCGGCACCAACGTCGTCGAGTCGATCATCCGGACGAGGAAGGCCAAGGGGAAGTTCTCCTCCTTCCCCGACTTCCTGGACAAGGTCGAGGCCGTCGTCTGCAACAAGCGCACCGTCGAGTCGCTGATCAAGGCCGGCGCCTACGACGAGATGGGCCACACCCGCAAGGGCCTGGTCGCCCACCACGAGTCGATGATCGACAACGTGGTCGCGGTCAAGCGCAAGGAGGCCGAGGGGCAGTTCGACCTGTTCGGCGGGATGGGTGACGAGAACGCGAGCGACGAGCCCGGCTTCGGTCTCGACGTGGAGTTCTCCGACGTCGAGTGGGAGAAGTCCTACCTGCTCGCCCAGGAGCGCGAGATGCTCGGCCTCTACGTCTCCGACCACCCGCTCTTCGGTCTGGAGCACGTGCTCTCCGACAAGACGGACGCCGGTATCTCCCAGCTGACCGGCGGTGAGCACTCCGACGGCGCCGTCGTCACCATCGGCGGCATCATCTCGGGCCTCCAGCGCAAGATGACCAAGCAGGGCAACGCCTGGGCCATCGCCACCGTCGAGGACCTGGCCGGCTCCATCGAATGCATGTTCTTCCCGGCGACCTATCAGCTCGTCTCCACCCAGCTGGTCGAGGACACCGTGGTCTTCGTCAAGGGCCGCCTCGACAAGCGCGAGGACGTCCCCCGCCTGGTCGCCATGGAGATGATGGTCCCCGACCTCTCCTCGGCCGGCACCAACGCCCCGGTGGTCCTCACCATCCCCACCGTCAAGGTCACGCCGCCGATGGTGACCCGTCTGGGCGAGATCCTGCGCCACCACAAGGGCAACACAGAGGTACGGATCAAGCTGCAGGGGCCGCGGACCACCACCGTGCTCCGCCTCGACAAGCACCGCGTCCAGCCCGACCCGGCGCTCTTCGGCGACCTCAAGGTGCTGCTCGGACCGTCCTGCCTGGCCGGATAGCGCCCCCGGAACACACGCGCGGAAGGGCCCGCCGGAGTACCGGGCGGGCCCTTCCGCGTGCGAGTACGGCCGTCAGTTGTGGCCGAACTTCTTCTCCTTGCGCTTGTGCGCCATGTCCATCGGGCTCGGAGCCGAGGAAGGCATCGACTCGGGCTCCGGCGAGCTCTTGGTCGGATCCTGCCCCGACCGGGCCTGCTGCTTGGCGGGCTGCTTCTGGTTCTTGTTCTTGGCCATGGTGGAGCCTCCGTGAGGGTCTAGGGGCCAGGACCGCCTTCACACTCACACAACGCCAGAAACGGCGCATTTTGGATCATTACTGCGCGTAGTCGATGTCTTCCACCCCGTCGACCGTGAGATCCGCCACGCCGATGATCGAGTTCCGGCCTTCAACACCCTTGGGGTCGGGCAGACTCGGGGAACCGCCGCAAAGCACAGAGGACCCCCAGGGAAGAGGGTGGAACGCGTGGACCGCTGCGTCGTCCTGGTGGACGCCGGCTACCTGCTGGGTGCCGCCGCCAGCCTTCTTGCCGGGGAGCCCTCCCGCTCCCGGATCACCATCGACCATGCCGCCCTCATCCAAGGCCTGCGCGAGCGGGCCGAGGCCGACACCGAGCAGCCCCTGCTGCGCATCTACTGGTTCGACGGAGCGCCCGATCGGGTGCCCCAGCCCGAACACCGGCGACTGCGCGTCATGCCCCGCGTCACCGTCCGCCTCGGCGCCCTGACCCGCAGCGACGGCCGCTGGGCACAGAAGGGCGTCGACGCCGCCATGCACGCGGAGCTCACCGAGCTCGCCCGCAACCGCGCCTGCTCCGACGTCGTACTCGTCACCGGCGACGGAGACCTGTTGCCCGGCCTGATGTCCGCCAAGGAACACGGGGTCGCCGTCCACCTGTGGGCCGTCCAGGCCGCCGACGGGGACTACAACCAGTCCGAGGACCTCGTCGCCGAGGCCGACGAACGCCGCGTCCTGGACCGCGCCTGGATCACCCGGGCCGTCCGCGCCAAGGACCTCACCGGACTGTGCTCCCCACCGCCCGCCCCCCGCCCCGACATCGCCGCCATCCTCTCGGCCCCGCTGCCCGAGGCCGCGCTCGCCGAGGCCGCCCGCAACGGCGCCGCCGCCACCGGACCGCAGGACCGCGACGGAGTTCCCGTACCGGCGCCCACCACCCCCGGCGGCAAGCCGGTCCCCACCCCCAAGGACCTGGCCGGCGCCCTGCGCGCCACCGGCCAGCAGAGCGGCCCGCAGACCGCGCCGAGCGGCGCCCACGCCCCCGCCAGCGCCCTGCGCTGGTCCTCCGACAAGGGCTGGATCGACCGGGCCGGCCCGCTGGGCGAGCCCGCCGAGACCGCCTCGCTGCCCACCCTCGCCCAGCTCACCAGCGCCGAACAGCGCTGGGCGGACCGCGAGGAGGACATCACCACCGTCGGCGGCGACCCGTTCGAGGTGGGACAGGTGTTCGCCCGACGCTGGATGGAACGGCTCCCGGAGACCGTGCACCTGCAGAAGCTGGCCACGATGTACCCCCGGATCCCCCACCGGATCGACGGCGAACTGCTGCGCTACGCCGCCCGGTTCGGGCTGCTCGCGCACAAGGACGACCAGATCGACGAGCACGACCGGTACGCCATCCGGGCCGGGTTCTGGCGGGAGATCGACGTCCGCGCCGCCGCCGAACACGTGGCCGCCGTACCGACCTCCGGGCCCGGATCCACCCCCGGCGAGTTCACCGCCCCGCTGACCCCGACGGCCGAGTAGGGCCGGGAACCCCGTAGGCTGCTCCCTCGTGAGTACGGGCACAGCACAGGCGGGGAACAGCACGGCGGCGGCCGCGGGAGCGGCGTCGGACGTCATCTGCGCGGTGCGTGACCTCGTCAAGACGTATCCCGCGGTACGCGGCCGGCGCGGGGCTCCCGCCCTGCCCGAGACCCGCGCCAACGACGGGATCTCCCTCGACGTCCGGCGCGGCGAGATCTTCGGCCTGCTCGGCCCCAACGGCGCCGGCAAGTCCACCCTGGTCCGCCAGCTCACCGGCCTGATGCGGCCCGACTCCGGCTCCGTGACCCTGCTCGGCCACGACCTCGTACGCCACCCCGAACGAGCCTCCCGGCTGCTCGCCTACCTGGGGCAGGAGTCCACCGCCCTGGACGAGCTCACGGTGGCGCTGGCCGTCGAGACCACCGGGCGGCTGCGCGGGCAGGGCGTCCGCGCCGCCCGGGCCGCGCGCGACGCCGTACTGGACGAACTCGGGCTGGCCCCGATCGCCTGCCGGCCCCTGAAGAAACTTTCCGGCGGCCAGCGCCGCCTCGCCTGCTTCGCCACCGTGCTGGTGGGGGAGCGGCCCGTACTGGTCCTCGACGAGCCCACCACCGGTATGGACCCGGTCGCCCGGCGCGCCGTGTGGTCCGCCGTCGACCGGCGGCGCGCCCAGCACGGCGCCACGGTCCTGCTCGTCACCCACAACGTCATCGAGGCCGAGACCGTCCTGGACCGGGTCGCCGTCATCGACCAGGGCAAGGTCATCGCCTGCGACACCCCGTCCGGCCTGAAGGCCACCGTCTCGGGCGAGGTCCGGCTGGAGCTGGTGTGGCGCGAGGGCGCCCCGCTGGAGGTCCCGGAGGTCGCCCGGCTGCGCGCCCGGGCCGTCGAGTCCGGGCGCCGCTGGGTGCTCCGGCTGGCGCCGGACGAGGCGAGGGCGGCGGTCGCCTCGGTCACCGGGAGCCCGGCCTTCGCCGCGCTCGACGACTTCACCCTGGCCACCCCCAGCCTGGAAGACGTGTACCTGGCCCTCGGCGGCAGGACGAAGGGGCTGGTGAAGTCGTGAACGACCGTTCCACGGGAGCCGTCCGGGCCGTGCTCGCGCCCGATGCCGTGCCGTCACCCGCTGCGGGCGCCGCGCCGGCGGACGCCGCCGCGGGCCGTGCACAGGCACCGCAGCCCGCGCCGCTGGCGCCCCGCGCGCGGTTCTTCCCCTCCCTGGCGGCCGTCTACCGGGCCCAGCTGTCCCGGGCCCGGGTGGCCCGGATCCCGCTGCTGTTCGTCGCCACCTTCCAGTCCGTCGGGATCATGATCCTGATGCGGGGCGTGGTCGACGGAGGCTCCGAGGCCCGCGCCGTCGTCGCCGGCTCCTCGGTGCTCGTCGTCGCCTTCGTCGCCCTGAACCTGCTCGCCCAGTACTTCGGGCAGCTGCGGGCCGGCGGCGGGCTCGACCACTACGCCACCCTGCCCGTGCCGCCCGCGTCGGTGGTCCTGGGCGCGGCCGCCGCGTACGCCTCCTTCACCCTGCCGGGGACCCTGGTCACCGCCGTCTTCGGATGCCTGCTGTTCGGGCTGCCGATGAGCGGGCTGTGGATCCTGGCCGCGGTCGTACCGCTGGCCGGGGCCGCGCTGGCCGGGCTCGGTGCGGCGCTGGGACTGCTGGCACCCCGACAGGAGCTGGCCACCCTCGCGGGACAGCTCGGCATGTCCGCGGCGCTGCTGCTCGGGGTGCTGCCGCCGGAGCGGATGCCGGCCGTGATCGTGTGGGCCCGGGACCTGTTGCCGTCCACGTACGGCGTCGAGGCCTTCGCCCGTACCTTCGCCCCGGAACCGGACTGGGCCGCCGTCGCCTTCGACCTGGGCGTGTGCGGGGCCGTCGGGGTGCTCTCGCTGGCCGTCGCGACCTGGGCGTACCGCCGGGCGGCCGTCCGCTGACACGGTCCGCCGACGCCGCTGCCGGGCACACCTGGCACGATGTGGGGGTGACCGAAGCCGTGACCCCGCAGTCCCCCCTCGACCCGCCGCCGCTCCAGCCCGAGAAGCCGGGGGCCGCCGCCCGGGCGATCACCCCGGAGGACATCCGGGACGGGGCCGTCGTCGCCCTGCTCCTCGGAGCGGCCGGACTGCTCCTCGGCCTGCTGTGGGTGTGGCTGGCCCCCCGGGTGCAGTACGTCTCCAACGGTGAGGCGGTGTTCCTGCGCAACAGCGAGAGCGAGGCGCGGATCGCCTCCGACGGCACCTTCTTCCTGCTGGCGCTTGGACTGGGCGTGCTCAGCGCCGTCGGCACCTTCCTGTGGCGGCGGTCCGGCGGCGTGCCGCTGGTGATCGGGCTCGCGGTCGGGTCCGTCTTCGGGGCGCTCGTGGGGTGGCGGTTCGGGCTGTGGCTGGGACCGTCGTCGGACCTGGTCGCCGCCGCGAAGAAGGCGGGCGAGGGGGTTGCCTTCGACGCGCCGCTGGAGTTGCTCGCGCACGGGGCGCTGCTGGCGTGGCCGATGATCGCCGTGCTGTTGCACCTCGGGATGACCGCGCTGTGGACACCGCGGGATCCGGATCCCGAGCCCGTGTTCGGCTGGTCGCAGTACTACCAGGCGCCGACGCCGCCGCCCGCCGATGCGGCTCCCTCGGCCCCGGAGGCCCCGCGCGCCTGACCCTCCCGGGGGTACGGGTGGGCCGCTGCGCGGAGCCTGCCCCGCCCCGCCCTTTCTCCGTTTCCCGCGGCTCCGCCCCGGACCCCGCGCCTCAAACGCCGGCGGGGCTGGAAGAAGCGCGGCGGGGCTAGGCCCGGGCGATCGAGGCCACGGTGGCCGAGGTGAGCGTGGTCAGGTCCGACGGGGAGAGTTCGATCTCCAGGCCGCGGCGGCCCGCCGAGCAGCAGATCGTGGGGTGCGCCGCGGCCGAGCTGTCGATCACCGTGCGCAGGCGCTTGCGCTGGCCGAGCGGGGAGATGCCGCCGCGGACGTAGCCCGTGGTGCGCTCCGCCAGGGCCGGGTCGGCCATCGCCGCCCGCTTGCCGCCGACCGCCGTCGCCAGGGCCTTGAGGTCCAGCGACCCCGAGACCGGGACCACCGCCACCGTCAGTACGCCGTCCACGTCCGCGACCAGCGTCTTGAACACCTGGGCGGGCGAGACGCCGAGCGCCTGCGCCGCCTCCTCCCCGTACGAGGGATGGGCCGGGTCGTGCTCGTACGCGTGCGTGGTGAACGCGACGCCCGCCGCCGTCAGGGCGACGATCGCCGGGGTACCTGCCGCCTGCTTGGACTTCTTCGCCATCGGTGCGCGCTCAGTTCGGGCTCGTCGGGGCACGGGTCAGGTCCACCGCCGGCAAGGACGGGAGGTGCCGGATCACCGCCGTCTCCGTGCGCAGCAGCTTCAGCTCCTCCGCCAGTCGCGTCGCGATGTCCGGGGCCTGGAGCAGCCGCTGCTTCGCCGGGATGTCCAGCACCGCCGCCGCTGCCACCAGGTAGGAGACCACCGAGGGCTCGTCGGGGAGCTCCGCGCCCGTCAGGGACCGCTCACGGGCCCCGGCCAGCCGCTTCTGGTAGTTGCGGAAGGCCCGCAGGACCCCCTCGGCCAGCACGCCCGCGCCGTCGCCCGCGTCCTCCGGGAGCTCCTCCAGCTCCGCGGTCAGGAACGGGCCCGAGGAGTCGACCGAGATCAGGCGGACCCGCGTCGTACCGGTCGCCAGGACCTCGAAGCTGCCGTCCTCCCGCTCCCGGACGGTCGCCGCGTCGGCGATGCAGCCCACCCGGTGGAAGGCCTGGATCGGGTCGGGGCCGAAGCCCGCCGCCGGGCCGCGCTCGGGCAGGGCCGTCTGGTCCGGCAGGCCGGGCGCGGTCGGCGCGACCTCCCGGCCGTCGCGGATCGCGACGACCGCGAAGCGGCGCGGCTCGTCCTCGCCCGTCTTCAGCAGCTCGCGCATCATGGCGCGATAACGCTCCTCGAAGATGTTCAACGGGAGGACGAGTCCCGGGAACAGCACCGAGTTCAGCGGGAAGAGGGGCAGGCGAACGGTGGTCACCTGGCACAGGGTAATCGCCCGGGCCCCGGAGGGTGTCCGGCGTTTGAGGGGCGGACGGTGGCACGTGCGCGATCCACCGGCCGACCCCCGCCGCCGTCACCCCCGTCGCAGCAGCCGCGAGGCCCCCGCCGCCACCGTCGTGGCCAGGATCCAGCCCATGACGACCAGGCCCGCCGCCCCCCACTGCCAGCCGCCCTCCAGCTTCCACTGCCCCTGCTGGCCGAGGTCGATCACCGGAAGCAGCAGGTCCAGCGCGTACAGGGCGGCGCTCCACTGCGGGTGCTCGTCCGCCTTGATCGCGGGCGGATCCAGCTGGGAGAACATCAGCGCCCCGGCCGCCCACAGCACCGTCATCCACAGCGCGGCCCGGCCCGGCCGGTAGCCGTAGACCACCGTCCAGTCCTGGAGGTACCCCCACGCCTTCGGGGCGGGCGGCAGCGTGGCCCGGCGCCGCCGCTGCTTGGCCAGCAGCACCTCGCGGGCCTCCTGGTCCTCGCCGCTGGCCCGCAGGACCGTGGCCAGCCGCTCGTACGGCTCCGGCGAGTACTCCGGAGTGGCCGCCGCCACCCACTCCAGGCGGCGCGCGAGCGGGAAATGACCCCGGGGCGCGAGGTTCTCGTAGACGAATCCCTCGATGGACAACCCGCCCGGGCCCGGCCAGCTCGTGGAGGTGTCGACGAGCTTGACCACCTTGGCCCCGGACACCACCACCCGCCCGCTCTCCGGCCGCTCGCCGACGAAACGGAACTCGGGGGTCTGGATCCGGCGCAGGGAGATCTCCTGCTCGTCGGTGAGCGTGAACCGGGCACCGTAGAAGTCGATGGCGTCCCCGAACCGCCCGTCGTCCAGCCGCAGCCCGCCCAGGCACTCGAAGTACTGGGCCCGCCGGCCCCGTACCGGGGTCGGCCCCAGCCCGTACGGGGGAGTGGAGGTGCCCCCGTACGCCGCGTAGTCCAGCGCGATGGAGGTCAGGTACAGGGTCCGCTCGACCGTCAGCTGCGGGGCGTTCAGCGCGAACCGCCCGGCCGGGTTGCGCAGCCGGGCCCCGCGCAGGTTCATCGACACGCCGACCTTCGCCCCGCGCAGGCTCACCTCCCCGTACGTCTCCAGCAGCTCGCCCTGTAAGTCCTGTGCGACGGACAGCCCGTCGGCGGCGATCGCCCGGCCCTTGTTGTCCCGCTGCACCACGGCCTGGCTGATCAGCAGGTCGGTACCGATCTGCGCGTCGGTCAGCCGGATCCCGCGAGCCACCCGGCAGCGCGGCAGGTGCAGATCGCCCTCGGTGTGCAGCCGGGCGGCCTCCAGCCGCGGTATCGCGCAGTTGACCATCCGCAGCGTGCCGAAACGGGCCTCGGACAGCTGGATCTCGCTGTCGAAGCGACAGGACTGGAGCTCCACGTACGGGGCCACCGTGCCACCGGACAGTTCCAGCCGCCCGCTGATCCGCACCCCGCGCAGCTTGAGCGAGGCCACCCGGCCCGGCACCGGCGGCGGCCCGTGCAGCAGCAGCCGGGCGACCACCCGGGCGCGGACACTGCGCTCGGGCCCCCAGACGTGCTCGGAGTGGGGATCGTCCCGGTCGGCGGCGCGGGTGCTGAGATCGCAGATGCTGCCCGTGCGGTACGCGTCCCACATGCGGCGTTCGGAAGCGGTGAGATCCGCCGGTTCCTCGTCCGTGCGCGCCTCGGTCACGGCGGCCCCCCTCCGCTGTCATCTACGTGTAGGGGAACGCTATCGGGCCCCTGTGACATCCGGGGCCTGTATCAGCCAGTGATACGGGCGGACGGTGGCGCGAAGCGGTCTGAGAGAATTGTGAGGTGATCTCTCGTATCGACCTGCGCGGTGACGCCCTCCCCGAGGGTGGCGCCCTGCGCGATCTGCTGCCCCGTGCCGAGTTCGACGTAGAAGCTGCCCTGGAGAAGGTGCGGCCCATCTGCGAGGACGTCCATCATCGTGGCACGGCGGCGCTGATCGAGTACGCGCAGAAGTTCGACGGGGTCGAGCTCTCGCAGGTCCGGGTGGACACGGAGGCGATCAAGGCCGCCCTGGAGCAGCTGGACCCGGCCGTCCGAGCCGCCCTGGAGGAGTCGATCCGGCGCGCCCGGATCGTGCACCGCAACCAACGCCGCACCGAGCACACCACCCAGGTGGTCCCCGGCGGCACCGTGACCGAGAAGTGGGTTCCGGTGGAGCGCGTGGGGCTGTACGCCCCGGGCGGCCGCTCCGTGTACCCGTCCTCCGTCGTCATGAACGTCGTACCGGCCCAGGAGGCGGGCGTCGAGTCGATCGCGCTCGCGTCCCCGCCGCAGAGGGAGTTCGGCGGCCTGCCGCACCCGACGATCCTCGCCGCCTGCGCGCTGCTCGGCGTGGACGAGGTGTACGCGGTGGGCGGTGCGCAGGCCGTCGCCATGTTCGCGTACGGGACCGAGGACTGCCTGCCCGCCAACATGGTGACCGGCCCCGGCAACATCTGGGTCGCCGCCGCCAAGCGCTACTTCACCGGGAAGATCGGCATCGACACCGAGGCCGGCCCGACCGAGATCGCCGTCCTCGCCGACTCCACGGCCGACCCGGTGCACGTCGCCGCCGACCTCATCAGCCAGGCCGAGCACGACCCGCTGGCCGCCGCCGTGCTCGTCACGGACTCCGCGGAACTCGCGGACGCCGTCGAGAAGGAGCTGGAGCCACAGGTCGCCGCGACCAAGCACGTCGAGGACCGGATCAAGCCCGCCCTCGCCGGCAAGCAGTCCGCGATCGTGCTGGTCGACAGCCTGGAGGACGGCCTCAAGGTCGTCGACGCGTACGGCGCCGAGCACCTGGAGATCCAGACCGCCGACGCGGCCGCCTGGGCCGCCCGCGTACGCAACGCCGGCGCGATCTTCGTCGGCCCGTGGGCCCCGGTCTCCCTCGGCGACTACTGCGCCGGCTCCAACCACGTCCTGCCCACCGGCGGCTGCGCCTGCCACTCCTCCGGCCTGTCCGTGCAGTCCTTCCTGCGCGGCATCCACATCGTCGACTACACGCGGGACGCCCTCGCCGAGGTCACCCACCACGTGGTGACGCTGGCCGAGGCCGAGGACCTGCCCGCGCACGGCGCCGCCCTGAAGGCGCGCTTCGGATGGAAGGTGCCCACCCAGTGAGCTTCGGCATCGACGACCTGCCCATCCGGGACGAGCTGCGCGGCAAGAGCCCCTACGGCGCCCCGCAGCTCGACGTACCCGTCCAGCTGAACACCAACGAGAACCCGTACGAGCTGCCCGCCGAGCTCGTCGCGCGCATCGCCGAGCGCGTCGCCGAGGCGGCCCGCACCCTCAACCGCTACCCCGACCGGGACGCGGTCGAGCTGCGCACCCAGCTGGCCGCCTACCTCACCCGTACCGGCAAGCACCCCGTCGCGCGCGAGAACGTCTGGGCCGCCAACGGCTCCAACGAGGTCATCCAGCAGCTGCTGCAGACCTTCGGCGGACCCGGCCGCACCGCGCTCGGCTTCGAGCCCTCCTACTCGATGCACGCGCTGATCTCCCGCGGCACCGGCACCGGCTGGATCTCCGGCCCGCGCAGCGAGGATTTCACCATCGACGTGGAAGCGGCGGAGCGGGCGATCACCGAGCACGCCCCCGACGTCGTCTTCATCACCTCGCCCAACAACCCCACGGGCACCGCGGTCGAGGCCGAGACGGTCCTCGCCCTCTACGAGGCCGCGCAGGCGGCCAAGCCGTCCCTGGTGATCGTCGACGAGGCGTACGTGGAGTTCAGCCACCGGGACTCGCTGCTGCCCCTCATCGAGGGCCGCCCCAACATGGTGGTCTCCCGGACCATGTCCAAGGCCTTCGGCGCGGCCGGTCTGCGCCTGGGCTACCTGGCGGCGCACCCCGCCGTCGTCGACGCCGTCCAGCTGGTGCGCCTGCCGTACCACCTGTCGGCCGTCACCCAGGCCACCGCACTGGCCGCGCTGGAACACACCGACACCCTGCTCGGCTACGTCGAGCAGCTCAAGGCCGAGCGCGACCGCCTGGTCGTGGAACTGCGGGCCATCGGCTTCGAGGTCACCGATTCCGACGCGAACTTCATCCAGTTCGGGAAGTTCGAGGACTCGCACACCGCCTGGCAGAAGATCCTCGACCAGGGCGTCCTGGTCCGGGACAACGGCGTACCGGGATGGCTGCGGGTCACCGCCGGCACCCCGACGGAGAACGACGCGTTCCTGGAAGCGGTTCGCGCACTGAAGAAGGAGCAGCACGCATGAGCCGCATCGGACGGGTCGAACGGACCACCAAGGAGACCTCGGTCGTCGTCGAGATAAACCTCGACGGCACCGGCCAGGTCGACGTCTCGACGGGCGTGGGCTTCTACGACCACATGCTCGACCAGCTCGGCCGCCACGGCCTCTTCGACCTCACCGTCAAGACCGAGGGCGACCTGCACATCGACAGCCACCACACCATCGAGGACAGCGCCCTCGCGCTCGGCGCCGCCTTCAAGCAGGCCCTCGGCGACAAGGTCGGCATCTACCGCTTCGGCAACTGCACCGTGCCGCTCGACGAGTCCCTCGCCCAGGTGACCGTCGACCTGTCCGGCCGCCCCTACCTCGTGCACACCGAGCCCGAGAACATGGCGCCGATGATCGGCACGTACGACACGACGATGACCCGGCACATCTTCGAGTCCTTCGTCGCGCAGGCCCAGATCGCCCTGCACATCCACGTCCCGTACGGCCGCAACGCCCACCACATCGTGGAGTGCCAGTTCAAGGCCCTGGCCCGGGCCCTGCGCTACGCCGCCGAGTTCGACCCGCGCGCGGCCGGCATCCTGCCCTCCACGAAGGGCGCCCTCTAGCCGTGAACGGCCTCAACACCATCCTGATCGTCCTCGGCCTGTTCCTGGCCGGGGGCGTCTACTCCTTCCAGAAGCAGAAGATGCCCAAATCGGTCATCATCCTGCTGGCCCTCGCCTCCGCGATGTGCCTCGCCGCCGGAGTCCTGCGAATCCAGGGAATTTGGGAATGAGCGCAGTCCGCCCCACCAAGAACGTCGTCGTCTTCGACTACGGCTTCGGAAACGTCCGCTCCGCCGAGCGGGCCCTCGCCCGCGTCGGCGCGAACGTCGAGATCACCCGCGACTACGACAAGGCCATGGACGCCGACGGACTCCTCGTCCCCGGCGTCGGCGCCTTCTCCGCCTGCATGCAGGGCCTCAAGGACGCCCGCGGCGACTGGATCATAGGGCGGCGGCTCTCCGGCGGGCGCCCGGGCATGGGCATCTGCGTCGGCATGCAGATCCTCTTCGAGCGCGGCATCGAGCACGGCGTCGAGACCGAGGGCCTGGACGAGTGGCCCGGCACGGTCGGCCCCCTCAAGGCCCCGATCGTCCCCCACATGGGCTGGAACACCGTCGAGGCCCCGGCCGACAGCCAGGCCTTCAAGGGCCTGGACGCCGACGCCCGGTTCTACTTCGTGCACTCCTACGCGGCGCGCGACTGGAGCCTCGAAGTCACCAACCCGCTGATCCGCGCCCCCAGGGTCACCTGGGCCACCCACGGCGAGCGCTTCGTGGCGGCGGTGGAGAACCGGGCCCTGTGGGCCACGCAGTTCCACCCCGAGAAGTCCGGCGACGCCGGAGCCCAGCTCCTCACCAACTGGATCGAGACCCTGTGATGACCGCACCCACGCTCGAACTCCTGCCCGCGGTCGACGTCCGCGACGGCCAGGCCGTCCGCCTCGTGCACGGGGTGTCCGGCAGCGAGACCTCCTACGGCTCCCCGCTGGAAGCGGCCCTCGCCTGGCAGCGCTCCGGCGCCGAATGGCTGCACCTGGTCGACCTGGACGCCGCCTTCGGCACCGGCGACAACCGCGCCCTGGTCGCCGAGATCACCCGCGCCATGGACATCAAGGTCGAGCTGTCCGGCGGCATCCGCGACGACGCCTCGCTCGCCGCGGCCCTCGCCACCGGCTGCACCCGCGTCAACCTGGGCACCGCCGCCCTGGAGACCCCCGAGTGGGCCGCCAAGGCCATCGCCGAGCACGGCGACAAGATCGCCATCGGCCTCGACGTCCGCGGCACCACCCTCAAGGGACGCGGCTGGACCAGCGAGGGCGGCGACCTCTACGAGACCCTCGCCCGCCTCGACTCCGAGGGCTGCGCCCGGTACGTCGTCACCGACATCGGCAAGGACGGCACGCTCACCGGCCCCAACCTGGAGCTGCTGAAGAACGTCTGCGCCGCCACCGACCGGCCCGTCGTCGCCTCCGGCGGCATCTCCTCGCTCGACGACCTGCGGGCGCTGTCCGAACTGGTCCCGCAGGGCGTCGAAGGCGCGATCGTCGGCAAGGCCCTGTACGCCAAGGCCTTCACCCTGGAAGAAGCCCTGAAGGTGGTCTCCGCATGAGCAACCCCTCCAACTCCACGGCCGGCGTACGCCGCATCTCCTCCGGCGGTGCCTACGAGGACGTCATCGGCTACTCGCGCGCCGTGGCCCTCTCCAACGGCCTGGTCCTGGTCTCCGGCTGCACCGCGGCCGACGCGGGCGGCCCCTACGACCAGACGGTCAAGGCCTTCGAGGTCGCCTTCAAGGCGCTCGCCGAGGCCGGCATGGGACCCGAGGACGTGGTCCGCACCCGCTTGTACCTCACGCACGCCCGGGACGTCGACGAGGTCGGCCGCGCCCACAAGCAGCTCTTCGACGCGGTCCGGCCCGCCGCGACCATGCTCATCGTCTCCGGCTTCGTCGACCCCGGCATGGTCGTCGAGGTGGAGGTCGAGGCGTACAAGGCGGTGGCGGAATGACCCTCGCCGTACGCGTGATCCCTTGCCTGGACGTGGACAACGGCCGGGTCGTCAAGGGCGTCAACTTCCAGAACCTGCGTGACGCGGGCGACCCGGTGGAGATGGCCAAGCTGTACGACGCCGAGGGCGCCGACGAGCTGACCTTCCTCGACATCACCGCGTCCTCCGGGAACCGCGAGACCACGTACGACGTGGTGCGGCGCACCGCCGAGCAGGTCTTCATCCCGCTCACGGTGGGCGGCGGCGTCCGGACGGCCGACGACGTCGACAAGCTGCTGCGCGCGGGAGCGGACAAGGTGGGCGTGAACACGGCCGCCATCGTCCGCCCCGAGCTGATCCAGGAGATCGCGGAGCGCTTCGGCCGGCAGGTCCTCGTCCTGTCCGTGGACGCGCGCCGCACGGCCGCCGGGACCTTCGAGGTCACCACGCACGGCGGCCGACAGGGCACCGGCATCGACGCGGTCGAATGGGCGCACCGGGCCGCGGAGCTGGGCGCGGGCGAGATCCTGCTCAACTCGATGGACGCGGACGGCACCAAGGACGGCTACGACGTCGAGATGATCGCGGCGGTCCGCAAGCACGTCACGGTCCCGGTGATCGCCTCGGGCGGCGCGGGCCGCCTCGCCGATTTCGCCCCGGCGATCGAGGCGGGTGCCGATGCGGTTCTGGCGGCGTCGGTCTTCCACTTCGGCGACCTCCGCATCGCCGAAGTGAAAACGGCCCTCCGCGAAGCGGGCCACCCCGTCCGCTGATCCCGTCCCGGGCGGGTGCGGGTCCCGTCCCGGGCGGGGTGCGGGATCGTTGTCCGGGTGCGGCCCGGTGGCAGCGCCGCTGCCCTGGCCGGGCGGTGCGGGTCCCGTCCCGGGTGCGGCCGGGTGGGCGCGCCTCAATCGCCGGCGGGGCTGGGTCGGGCTTCGGGTGGGGCGGTGCCCCTGCGGGGGCTCTCCTCGGCTCGCGCGGCGCGGCCATGGTCATGCGGTGCGACCCGGGTTGCGCGCTCGTCCTGCGGGGAGCCCCCGCAGTGTCACCGCCCCACGGCCCGTGGGAGGAGGCGGGCGGTTCCGCCCGGG